>NZ_RJNW01000003.1:0-258680 GCF_003942765.1 Streptococcus mitis | reverse complement strand
CAACTGATAATTCGGATCTTTCATCAGCAGTTCTTCGCTGATGATGGCGTCATAAGGAACCTTGCCATTATAATAATGATAATGGTCTCCATGAGAAGTCACATAACCTTGATCCGTAATCTTGATAACGATTTGCTCGGCATTTATACCTTCTTTTTTACTGACTTCATCAGGTGTCAAATTTTCTGCCTTTTGGCTTGGTTGTTTACCATCAATGTATGAAACACGATTATTTTCTTTTACAGTTTGAGCTTGATGCAAACCTAGTTCATAAGCACAGACACTTAAAACAAGTGCAGCTGCTGATCCAGCTAGATATTTTTTATTGATTTTCATTCTTTCCTCACTTTAATTCTTCTGCTAGAACACTCATATTGTCTTCAAGATTTTCTAAGTAAGTCTTGTCATTTTGTGGGTCTGCTTCTAAAGGATTCAGAGTTTTAAGACCCACACCTGTTGATTTGACAAGAGTTTCAGCTACTTTTGAAGAAGCATTACTTTCTGTAAAAATCGTTTTAACCTTATAGGTTTTTACAAATTCCTGAATTTCTGTTAGTTGTCTTGGACTTGGTTCTTGTTCTGGAGAGATACCTGCAATACCAAGTTGATTAAGTCCAAATCTCTTCGCTAGATAAGAAAAGGCTGTATGTTGGGTTACAAATGTTTTCTGAGTCGCTTTTTCAAATTTAGGCTGGAATTTCTTAGTCAATTCTTGAGCTTTTTTGATAAAGGCTTGCGCATTTTTCTGGTAAGTTTCTTTGTGTTCACTATCCACCTCTGAAAGTTTATCAGCGATAATTTGCGCTTCTTCGCCAGCTTTTTCAGGATCTAGCCAAGTATGAGGGTCATAGAGCGTTTTTTCATCAACTCCATCCCCTGCTTCCACATCTTCTAGCCCTGGGACGCGGTCTAAAGTCATTCCCTCTGAAGCCTCTAAAACCTTAACTTTAGATTTTTTTAGATTGGGATCTAAACTTCCTGCCCAAGATTCGAGCGTATGAGAATGGTAGACAAAGACATCTGCATCATAGATGGCTGCGATATCATTCGCTGAAGGCTCAAAGGAGTGAATACCGCTACTTGACTGAATCATTCGAACATCATTCAAGTCACCAGATACTTCCTTGACCATAGCGTAGATAGGATAGAAACTGGTCACAATTTTCATCCCTTTTCCTGTCTGGCTTTCCTTTTGACCACAAGCACCTAAACATAAAAGAAAGACACTTAACAATACTAAAAATAAACTTTGTTTCTTCATACAAAACTCCTTAACCGGTTATTTAATTAGTTAATATTCTACTCCTATTTTTTTTATTGTCAAGCATTTTATGAACTAGTTAATAAATTTCTGATTTTAAACTATCAAAAAAACCTTGCAACTAGGTTGCAAGGTTAATGACATTAATCGAAGTTAACGTATTCTTTTTGAAGTTCAAGAACTTCTTCCATTGTTGAACACTCTGTAAGGGCACGGTTAGCGTACTCTTCCATCTTAGCAGTATCCAATTTCTTCATCAAGCTACGTGTACGGAGTACAGATGTTGCTGACATAGAGAATTCATCCAAGCCCATTCCGACAAGAAGTGGAACAGCTTTTTGGTCACCAGCCATCTCACCACACATACCAGCCCATTTACCTTCAGCGTGAGCTGCCTTGATAACGTTGTTGATCAAGCGAAGGATTGATGGGTTATATGGTTGGTAAAGGTATGAAACTTGTTCGTTCATACGGTCTGCTGCCATTGTGTATTGGATCAAGTCGTTTGTACCAATTGAGAAGAAGTCAACTTCTTTAGCAAATTGGTCTGCAAGCATCGCTGCTGCAGGGATTTCAATCATGATACCAACTTGGATATCATCCGCAACTGCAACACCTTCAGCAAGAAGGTTTGCTTTTTCTTCATCAAAGACTGCTTTAGCTGCACGGAATTCTTTCAAAAGGGCAACCATTGGGAACATGATACGCAATTGACCATGAACAGAAGCACGAAGAAGAGCGCGGATCTGTGTGCGGAACATTGCATCTCCAGTTTCGGCAATTGAGATACGAAGGGCACGGAATCCAAGGAATGGGTTCATTTCGTGTGGCATATCGAAGTAAGGAAGTTCCTTATCTCCACCGATATCCATTGTACGAACAACCACTGGTTTACCATTCATTCCCTCAAGAACAGCCTTGTATGCTTCATACTGCTCATCTTCAGTTGGGAAATCTTGAGAATCCATGTACAAGAACTCTGTACGGTAAAGTCCAACAGCTTCTGCACCGTTGTTGTTAACACCTTCAACGTCTTTTGGAGTACCGATGTTAGCAGCCAACTCGAAGTGTTTACCGTCAGCAGTCACTGTTTGAGCATCTTTCAAAAGTGCCCATTCAGCTTTTTGTTTAGCATAAGCTTCACCAGCTGCTTTAAATTCTGCCGCTTGTTCATCTGTTGGGTTGATAATCACTTCACCAGTAATTCCGTTAACGGCAAGGATATCACCGTCTTTCACCACTTCAGTGATGTTATTTGTTCCCAATACAGCTGCAATTTCAAGTGTACGTGCCATGATAGCTGAGTGGCTTGTACGTCCACCGATGTTTGTTACAAAAGCTTTTACAAAGTTTTTATCCAATTGAGCTGTATCAGATGGTGTCAAGTCATGCGCAATCACAATTACTTCTTCATTGATAGAAGCTGGGTTTGGCAATTTTTTACCAAGAAGGTTAGCCAACACACGTTTTGTCACGTCACGGATATCCGCTGCACGTTCTTGCATGTATGGATTGTCTTCCATTCCTTCAAAGATAGTGATGAACATGTCAGTCACTTCTTTAAGACCTGCCTCAGCATTGACTTTCTTAGCACGGATTGTTTCTTTAATCTGACCAATCAATTCCGGGTCAGCAAGAACCATCAAATGAGCGTCAAAAACTTGAGCCGCTTCTTCACCAAGCGTACCTACAGCTTTCTCACGGATAAGAGAAAGCTCGTTTTGAGAAGCTTCAAGAGCTACATCCAAACGAGCCTCTTCTGCGTTTGTATCTTCGACTGAAACAGTCTCGAATGACAAATCCGGTTGAACGAGTAGATATGCTTTTGCAACTGCAACACCATCAGATGCTGCGATTCCTTTAAGCATTTCTGTCATTTTCCTTATGCCAATCCTTCTTTTTCCATTGTTTCTGAGATTGCAGCGATAGCGTCATCTGCATCTGCACCTTCAGCTGAGATAGTTACGTCAGCACCTTGGCCAACACCAAGACTCATAACACCCATGATTGATTTAAGGTTAACTGATTTACCTTTGTACTCAAGAGTGATATCTGAAGCAAATTTGCTAGCAGTTTGTACCAACAATGTTGCTGGACGTGCGTGAATACCTGTTTCTGCCACTACGTGGAAATCTTTAGAAGCCATAGTTTGACTCTCCTTTTGTTCTTTCTTTTTTGAGTTATATGTGATAACCCTTACAATTTGGTATTATATCATCTTCTCGGATTTTTTTCAAGCATTTTATGGGATTTATTCGATTTCCTTTCAGATAACTTGCTGAAAATCTTCTATTCTAGATAACAAAACACAGGATATAGTTTTTCAAAAAACAACTTATAGGATAATTATCATCTTTTCACAAAACAAACACTACATATTGTGTTTTGTGAGCTTGAGTAGAAAAATAGACCACTATATTTAGTTTTAAATCATTGACAAAAATTTATTTTCTGATATACTAAGAAAGTAATCTATTTTGAAAGAGGAGTTACACAATGGTAACCGTTTATTCTAAAAACAACTGTGTCCAATGTAAAATGACCAAACGTTTCTTGGACAGTAATAATGTTGCTTATCGTGAAATCAATCTTGATGAGCAACCTGAGTACATCGATCAAGTTAAAGAGCTCGGTTTCAGCGCAGCTCCTGTTATCCAAACACCAACTGAAGTCTTTTCAGGTTTCCAACCAGGAAAATTGAAACAATTAGCATAATCTTAGTACACCATCCAGAAGAAACTGCTTCTAGGGCTAACTTAGAAGCCTTTCTTTTGTAATTAGATAAGGGAAATTTTATGGGATTAAAACATCTTGAGGACGTGACTTACTTCCGTCTTAATAACGAAATCAACCGTCCTGTCAATGGACAAATCATGCTTCATAAAGATAAGGAAGCCTTGGATGCCTTCTTTAAAGAAAATGTAGTTCCAAACACTATGGTTTTTGATTCAATCAAAGATAAAATCAACTACCTCATTGAACACAACTACATCGAAACAGCCTTTATCAAGAAATACCGTCCAGAATTTTTGGAAGAATTAGCTCAATTTATTAAAAAACAAAACTTCCAATTCAAGTCTTTCATGGCTGCCTATAAGTTTTACAATCAATATGCCTTAAAGACTAATGACGGTGAATATTATCTTGAAAGCATGGAAGACCGTGTCTTCTTTAACGCCCTTTATTTCGCTGATGGCAATGAAGCTGTTGCCATCGATATTGCCAATGAAATCATCCACCAACGCTACCAACCTGCTACTCCTTCCTTCTTGAATGCTGGGCGTGCTCGTCGTGGTGAATTGGTATCATGTTTCCTGATCCAAGTAACTGATGATATGAACTCTATCGGACGTTCTATCAACTCAGCTCTTCAGCTTTCACGTATCGGTGGTGGTGTGGGAATTACCCTCAGCAACCTTCGTGAAGCTGGTGCACCTATCAAAGGCTATGAAGGAGCAGCGTCTGGGGTCGTTCCAGTTATGAAACTTTTCGAAGATAGCTTCTCTTACTCAAACCAATTGGGTCAACGTCAAGGTGCTGGTGTTGTCTACCTCAACGTCTTCCACCCTGATATCATCGCCTTCCTTTCAACTAAGAAAGAAAACGCCGATGAAAAAGTTCGTGTTAAGACCCTTTCACTTGGTGTTGTGGTGCCCGATAAATTCTACGAATTAGCACGTAAAAATGAAGAAATGTACCTCTTCAGCCCATACTCTGTAGAACTTGAATACGGTGTGCCGTTCAACTACATTGACATCACTGAAAAATACGATGAACTAGTCGCAAATCCAAATATCCGTAAGACAAAAATCAAGGCGCGTGATTTGGAAACTGAAATCTCTAAATTGCAACAAGAGTCTGGCTACCCTTATGTAGTCAACATTGATACGGCTAACCGTGCAAATCCCGTTGATGGAAAAATCATTATGAGTAACTTGTGTTCTGAGATTCTTCAAGTCCAAGAACCAAGCTTGATCAACGATGCTCAAGAATTCCTTCAAATGGGAACGGACGTTTCATGTAACCTTGGTTCAACCAACGTGGTTAACATGATGACTTCACCTGACTTTGGTCGTTCTATCCGTGCTATGGTTCGTGCCCTTACTTTCGTTACAGATAGTTCGCACATCGTAGCTGTACCTACTATCGACCATGGAAATAGTCAAGCCCACACCTTTGGTCTCGGTGCCATGGGACTTCACAGCTACCTTGCCCAACAACTCATTGAATATGGATCACCTGAGTCTGTTGAATTTACAAGCATCTACTTTATGCTTATGAACTACTGGACCTTGGTTGAGTCAAACAATATTGCGCGTGAACGTGGTATCACCTTCTACAACTTTGAAAAATCAGATTATGCTAATGGAAGCTACTTTGACAAGTATGTGACTGGCGAGTTTGTTCCAACATCAGACCGTGTTAAAGAACTTTTCAAAGATGTCTTTATCCCAAGTGCTGCTGACTGGGCTGAACTTCGCGACAAGGTTCAAGCAGATGGTCTTTACCACCAAAACCGTCTAGCTGTTGCTCCAAATGGTTCGATCAGTTACATCAATGACGTTTCTGCTTCTATCCACCCGATTACGCAACGTATCGAAGAGCGTCAAGAAAAGAAAATCGGTAAAATCTACTATCCTGCTGCTGGCTTGTCAACAGAAACCATTCCTTACTACACTTCTGCCTACGACATGGATATGCGTAAGGTGATTGATGTCTATGCAGCTGCAACAGAGCACGTGGATCAAGGACTTTCACTCACTCTCTTCATGCGTAGTGACATTCCAAAAGGACTTTACGAATGGAAGAAAGAAAACAAACAAACGACACGTGACTTGTCAATCCTTCGTAACTATGCCTTTAACAAGGGTATCAAGTCTATCTACTACGTCCGTACCTTTACAGATGATGGTGGAGAAGTCGGTGCTAACCAATGTGAAAGCTGTGTGATTTAATCATAATTTGAAAGGACTGGATTAATGTGGGTTAGAAATAGATACACTGGACCAGGTGGTGGTCTTTACACTGGACCAGGTGGTGGTCTCTACACCGGACCAGGCGGTGGTGCTTATACTGGACCAGGTGGTGGTCTTTACACTGGACCAGGTGGCGGTCTCTACACTGGGCCAGGTGGCGGTCTTTACACTGGACCAGGTGGTGGTCTCTACACCGGACCAGGTGGCGGTCTTTACACTGGACCAGGTGGCGGTCTCTACACCGGACCAGGTGGCGGTCTCTACACCGGACCAGGTGGCGGTCTCTACACTGGGCTAGATAGTTCTCCATATATGAGTAATATTCCACCATTAGAAGTTTTTCTAAAAGAACTCGAAAAGAGAAATTTAAATCATTACGCAAATATGATTAAAAAGCATTTGCATTAACAAAATATAGAGGAGAGATTTTACAAAATGGAAACTTACTACAAAGCCATTAACTGGAATGCCATCGAAGATGTCATCGACAAATCAACTTGGGAAAAATTGACGGAGCAATTCTGGCTCGATACACGTATTCCCTTGTCAAACGACTTGGATGACTGGAGAAAGCTATCAAATGTAGAAAAAGACTTAGTTGGAAAAGTCTTTGGTGGTTTAACACTTCTCGACACTATGCAATCTGAAACTGGGGTTCAAGCTCTTCGCGCAGACATCCGTACACCACATGAGGAAGCTGTTTTCAATAACATCCAATTTATGGAATCTGTTCACGCTAAATCTTACTCATCAATCTTTTCTACCTTGAATACAAAGGCTGAGATTGAAGAAATTTTCGAATGGACCAATACCAATCCTTACCTACAAAAGAAGGCTGAGATTGTCAACGAAATCTACCTAAACGGTAGCCCACTTGAAAAGAAAGTTGCCAGCGTCTTCCTTGAAACCTTCCTCTTCTACTCTGGTTTCTTCACTCCCCTCTACTATCTTGGTAACAACAAACTAGCCAACGTTGCAGAAATCATTAAATTGATTATTCGTGATGAATCTGTTCACGGAACCTACATCGGATATAAATTCCAACTCGGTTTCAATGAATTACCTGAAGAAGAGCAAGAAAAGCTAAAAGATTGGATGTACGACCTGCTCTATACTCTTTATGAAAATGAAGAAGGCTACACAGAAAGCCTCTATGACGGTGTTGGTTGGACGGAAGAAGTCAAAACCTTCCTTCGCTACAATGCCAACAAGGCTCTCATGAACCTGGGACAAGATCCACTCTTCCCAGACTCAGCAGATGATGTCAACCCAATCGTCATGAACGGTATTTCAACAGGAACTTCCAACCACGACTTCTTCTCTCAAGTCGGAAATGGTTACCTCCTTGGTGAAGTTGAAGCCATGCAAGACGATGATTACAACTACGGTTTGGACTAAGGTCATCTATTTTATAAGTGATATCAACATCATGGTTTGTTTAAAACAACCATGATGTTTTTGTTTTTGTTTTCTTTTGTTTTTTAAATTGATTGATTGAATACTTTATGATAAAATAGTAATAGAAATAGAGGTGATAACGATGTTAAAGCAGGAAAAACTAGATAATATTCTAGAAACGGTAAATACAAAGGGAACTATTACTGTAAAAGAAATCATGACTCGCTTAGATGTATCAGATATGACTGCTAGACGCTACTTGCAAGAGTTGGCAGACAAGGATTTACTTGTTCGAGTACACGGGGGAGCTGAGAAAATTCGCACAGGTTCTATTTTAAATAATGAACGTTCCAATATTGAAAAACAAAGCTTACAGATTGCAGAAAAACAAGAAATTAGCCGTTTTGCAGGCCATTTAATTGATGAGGGTGAAACCATTTTTATTGGTCCAGGGACAACCTTGGAATCTTTTGCCCGTGAACTTCCAATTGAAAATATTCGTGTTGTAACAAACAGTTTACCAGTCTTTCTCATCTTAAACGAACGAAAACTAACAGATTTGATTTTAATTGGTGGGAATTACCGCTCTATCACTGGAGCCTTTGTGGGAACACTAACCTTGCAAAACTTAGCCAATCTTCAATTTTCTAAAGCCTTCGTTAGCTGTAATGGTATTCAGGACAATGCGATTGCGACCTTCAGCGAAGAGGAAGGTGAATCCCAACGCATCGCCCTCAATAATTCCAATAAAAAATACTTACTAGCTGACAATAGTAAGTTCAATAAATTTGATTTTTATACCTTCTACAATATCTCTGATATTGATACCATCGTTTCAGATTCTAAACTGAGTAAAGAAACCTTCGAACAACTTTCGAAACAAACAAAAATTATTCTTTCTAAACCATAAAACTGAGGATTGATAAAATATAAAATGCGTCATATCAAGAAAATAAAAATCTTGATGTGACGCATTTTTTGATGAAGATTTTTACAAAGAGTTTCCTAGATTCTTTATGATTGTTGAAACGGCATAAAATCTGAATCAAAGGAGATATTATCCCATTCTTCAGGACTGATAAAATTTAAAAAGATATTTTTAAATTCTTCCAGCTCATAGTCTGAATGGCAAATCCATTCTTTACCGGTAGAGACATACCATTTTCCGAGACTGTTCAGTTCTTCATTCGTCAAACACGGTATTTGAGAACATTTTTCGAAATTTATAATATAAACTTTTTCATAAATAGATTGGATAAAATCTTTGAACATCTTTTTGCCTCACTAGAATTCTATATCTAATTACTAATTCTACTACTCAATCACTTGAGTTTCTGCTACTTTCTTGTACCAGTGAGCTGATTTCTTCGGATAACGTTCTTGAGTTTCAAAGTCTACATAGAAGAGACCATAACGTTTCTCATATCCATTTGACCATGAGAAGACATCCATCAATGACCAAATGAAGTAACCTTTTACATTAGCGCCATCTGCAATAGCATCAGATAAGACTTCCAAGTGTTGTTTCACGTAATCAATACGGCCATCATCGTAAACAGTGTTATCAATGAACTCATCTTTATATCCGAGACCATTTTCAGTGATGTAAATCTTCTTGTAGTTAGGATAATCTTTTTTCACGCGCATGATTTGATCATACAAACCCTGAGGGTAGATGATCCAATCCCAGTCCGTACGTGGTACATAATCAGGAGCTACACGACGACCAACACCTTTGATTTGGTATTTAGAGCTTCCTTTTTCACCTTTACCATTATGGATGATTTCAGTTTCTCCATCAAAGGCTTCCATCCAGTCACTCATATAGTAGTTGATGCCTAGAAAATCATTCAAGTCTTTTGCAGCTTCTAATGCTTCGAAATCTTCTTCACGAAGATCTAAGCTACCACCATTGACTGATAAGATATGGTTAACACCTTCCATCGTTTCAGCTGAATAGCAACCTAGATAAGTTGCATCCAAGATAAATTTATTGTGAATAATATCTTCCAACTCAGCTGCACGAACATCTGCTGGATTTTTAGGATCTAAAGGATACTTGGTTGGCAGTGCGTGAACAACACCAATTTCACCTTTATAGCCTTTATCTTTATATAGCTTGACTGCACGCGCATGAGACACCATCATATTGTGGTGCGATTGGAAAACTTTGGCAAGGTCGTACTGAATACCTGGAGGGAATTTACCAACCAAGTATTGACCATCACCAATTGGCCCAATTTCATTAAAGGTTGTCCAATAGTTTACTTCTGGAAATTCTTCAAAACAGAAGGCAGCGTAGTCTACAAAGTGTTCAATATTTTCACGGTTTAAGAAGTCGCCATTTGAGTGGAGAGCTTCCGGCGTGTCAAAGTGATGAAGAGTTACAAAGGGCTCAACATGACGTTTGTGGCACTCCGCAAATAGATTATGATAAAACTCAACACCTTTTGCATTTACTTGACCGTAACCAGTCGGAAAAATACGTGACCAGGCAATAGAAATTCGAATGCCATTGACACCATACTCTTCTGCCAACTTGAGGTCGACTGGATATCGATTGTAAAAATCACTGGCTGGTTCTGCAGTGTACCAGTAGTTATCTTCAAGATATTTATCCCACGCTACTGGTCCTTTACCATCAGTATGTGTAGCACCTTCTGCTTGATAGGCAGCTGTTGCGCCACCAAAAATAAAGTCTTTTGGTAATGTTTTTGTCATTTTTTCACCTATTTCTTGATTTAAATAAAGTAAAAATGAGAGGAGAGGAGTCAGTGAGCCATCCTTCTCCATCTCACTTCTTGTACCAAGTCACCGAATTGTGACATGAGGAGGTAAAAACGATATCTTTTTACCGACGAATTAACAAGGCGATTAGGAAATTCGCCATAGCGATTTCCGTAACGAGAGGAGACTGTTTCATAGTCCCTATCGTTAATCGAATTGAGCTTGTACAAATGCAAGAGCACCTTTTCCATCACGAGTTAATTTGATGTATTGAGCTCCTTCTGTCTTGGCAAGTTTAATACCGAGTTTATCTGTTTCTGCTTTCATATCTTCAAAGTTTGAAGCAACTTGAGGAGCAAGGATAACTAAATCAAACTCTGGCAACATTTCACGGTGAGCACCATAGCCACCTGCTGCTGCTTTCACAGGAACATTGTACTCTGCTGCTGCCTTATTCAAAGCATTCGCAAGAAGTCCACTTGTCCCTCCACCTGCACAGAGAACGAGGACATTTGTTTCTTCAGTGATGGTATTTTGTGCTGCTTCTACACCAGCTTTTTCAAGAATAGCATCTGCTTTTGCAGTGTTGAAGTTCGCAGCAACTTTTTCTTTCAATTCATCATTAGATTTACCTGAACGTTCTTCTTCAAGAATTTGTTCATCATAGACTTTAAGGAATGGATAGTAAATGACTACGTCAACCACGATTAGAAGGGCAGCAAGAATGAATGATAGAACTTGGAAGTTAGTTCCAAGAACTAGACCAAGTGGAGCTGGAGTTGTCCATGGTAGATTAGCAGTAAATGAGTTCATTCCAAGAGTTTCAATGAAGAATTTAAAGATCCAAACGTTTGCGATTGGAGCAAAGATAAATGGAATGAAGAAGATTGGGTTCAATACAAGCGGTGCACCAAACAAGATTGGCTCATTTACACCGAAGAAAGTTGGAACTACTGAAGCACGACCGATGGCACGATTTCGTTTTGATTTGGTCAACCACATGAACATGAATGGAACAACCAGTGTCGCACCAGTACCACCCATGGTAACGATAAACATTTGTGTACCAGAAGTAAGAATCTTGTCAGCGTGCATACCTTGTTGGAGAAGGTTCAAGTTGACTTCGGCATTTGCATAGGTAATAGCTGCGATTGCTGGTTCAACGATAGATGGACCATGGATACCAACAAACCAGAAGAAGGCAAAGGCACCAAAGATAATGGTAATACCAAGGTATCCGTCTGCTGCTGAGAAGAGTGGTGCGAAGAATTTACCGATTGATTCTGCCACACTTGCACCAACAAAATGACGTGCTAATAAGTCAAGAGCATAAAGAGAAACAACAGATAGAGTGAATGGAATCACATCTTTAAAGACTTGTGAAATATTTGGTGGAACTTCGTCAGGCATTCGAATAGTGACATTGTTCTTAACACAAACCTTATAGATTGCTACAGTAACAAAGGCAGCAAGGAAGGCTGAAAGCAAACCTTTTGTCCCCAAGAATCCAGTAGCAAGACCATTTTCGATAGGATCAGCTGCCAACATCAACAAACCAACAATCGCTGCTAACAGTGTTGACATATAGTTGATTTGATTGGTTTTCTCCATGCTACGGTTTACTGAGTCGGTCAATGACTTAGCTGTTGTACCAGCTACCAAGAGAGCCAGAATACCCATAGAATAGCTATAAGGTTTCATCAGAAAGGCTACAACTTCATCAGACCATTTAAAGCCCCATGAGTTTGGTACAAAGGCAATCAAGATAAAAATACTTGAGAAGAGAATAACAGGCATACCTGCAATGAAACCATCACGAATAGCACGAAGATAGATATTACGAGATAGTTTCTCAAAGAAAGGCTTTCCTTTCTCGATAAATGCAATTAATTTATTCATTACTTAACTCCTCTCTTGTAGAGTTCAATTAAATGATGCATCAAATCTTTTAACAAAATAGTTGTCATCAAGTGGTCTTGGCCATGCATCATGGTTACACTATAGGCCAAATCCTCGCCAGCTGCTTCCTTAGTCAACAGACTTGTTTGAGCGTGGTGAGCTTCAGCAATGCAAGAACCAGCTTCTTCTACCAGAGTATCCGCTTTCGCAAAATCACCAGCTTCAGCAGCCTTCAAGGCTTCCAATAGTTTTGAACGAGCATCGCCAGCATAGGCTACGATTTCAAAACCTAACAATGTTACTTCTTCTCTATTCATGATAGAATTCTCCTTATGTATTTTTAATTAAATTTTTATGACAATAAACGTTGTATATGTAGAACTAGATAAACTCGTTCACTTTTATACAAATCAAGACCCGTATGTTGCGTAATCACATCATAGATCTTGGAACCAATTTCAAAGGCTTTGGGATAGGATTGTTTAATATGATCTTCCATATCCAGAAGTGATTGGTTGTCATCTCTAGATCTGTCTAAATAATCCAAGAAATAATTTAAATGAATCATAAAACGATCATAGAAATGGTTATTCTCTTTAGTTCGTTGAATTGCATAGTCCGTTAAAACTTCTTCAACATTCCTGAGAATTTCTTTCCTCTTATCAATCGACTCCACAAGTTCCACTTCATTTTCACCTTCGGCATTAATGAAATGATAAGCAATCCGAATAATCTCGTCCTCAGGAAAATGATCTGCTAGCTTCTGGCGGTAAATTTCAAATGCTTCATTTGCGATTTGAAAAGCGACAGGATACTTAGTGGAAATATCTGGTAGATTACTATCCTTGTACCTTCCTTGTGCTAGAGCTTGGTAAGAACAGTAAATATGATCTGTCAAGGTTACGTAGAGATACTCTTGAATCGGATAATGATATTTCTTTGATAGCTTATCAATGATTTCATAAGTCACTGTAATAAAATCAAGCGGAACATCTTTGAGGAGAGACATAAAGTTTTCTCTTGACTCTTCGGTCTTCATTCGAAAGATTTTCTCAACCTGATGTTCAACAATCAAATCCCCTTTCTTCTTTCCAAATGCAATCCCCTTACCAATCACAATCACTTCTTCTCCTTTATCATTTCTGACAAGAGAGACATTGTGATTCATTGGATTTAGAATTCGATACATGTCAACCTCCTTTTATATCTTAAAGGTATATGAGTACAAAAAATGACCACAAATGAACTAGAAAATCAGCCGATTTCTAATTCACCTGTGATCATGCCTAATATTACTTAGTAACACTCACCTTGTATTAACTTGTGATTTAAGTATAGCACAAGTAAGTTATTTTGTAAACCTTTACATACAACTTTTTTAAATTTTTTTAAGATTCATGTTCCTAACCTAGGAGGACTTGCTTACACGCGTTCTTTCCATGAAGTCGCTGTTGTTTGAAGAACTTTATTGAGCTCATCAATGTTTTCAAATCCAGTTGTGCGAAGCCATTCGCGAGCTGCTGCTTCACCATCTTTGATGTATGCTTCAACTGATCCAGCCCATGTAGCACGGCCACAAAGAACTCCGTTAAAGTTTGCACCTGATTCATGAGCAAATACAAGAGTATCTTGGAAAAGTTTAGCTGATACACCAGCACTCAAGTAGATGTAAGGCAAGTTAGTTGCTTCATCTTGAGCTTTGAAGAAGGCTGCTGCTTCTTCACGTGTATAAACTACTTCACCTTCAGCGAAGCCTTCAACATATTTAATGTTAACAGGAACTTCTACTTTCAAGACATCAATGTTAAAGCGTGGGTCTGAGAAGACTTTCATAGCGCCGATAACTTTGTGTGGTTTTACTTTAGCGTATTCTACAGAACCTGCGTCCGCAATTTTTTCATCGTAAGCAAGAATTTCAAGGAAGAATGGGATATCTTCAGCCACACATTCAGAACCGATACGTTCGATGTAAGCTTGTTTTTCTTGGTTGAGTTCGTCTGAGCTATCTACATCATAGTAAAGCAAGAATTTAACTGCATCTGCACCTTCTTCTTTGATACGTTTTGCAGACCAAATATCCAAGCAGTCTGGCAAGCGTTTTGTGCTTGTTGTATCATAACCTGTTTTTTCATAAGCAAGGAGAAGACCAGCTTTTTCATCAAGAGCTTTAGTTGCTGGAAGTCCATACTCAGGGTCAAGAAGCATTGATGAAGCGTATTTAGTCAATTCATCTGCAACCAAGACTTTCAGTTCTTCCATTTGAGCCACTGTTGGTTCTTCTGTTTGGTGTTGAGCCATGAGGCGTTTCAAAGCACCACGTTGGTCAAATGCAAGAGCTGAGATGATACCATTTTCGTCAGAAAGTTTTTCTAAGCGTGCACGTTTTTGTTCTGTTAAAGCCATTTTATACCTCTTTTACTATTAATTGATCATATAGAGCTTGATAGTTGGCCATGTTGACATGACCAGTCATTTTTTCTTGAGCATTGAGCATACCAAGGACATTTGCCTTGATGAGTAATTCTGCATCCGATTCTCTGTGAAGAAGTCCTGAAGAAATTCCTGCCACAGTAGAGTCTCCAGATCCAACAGGATTTACTACCTGAATTCTAGGAATATCTACCTTGTAGAAAGTGTCACCATGTTTGGCAAAGGAACCGTTGGCACCAAGTGAAACGATAATCCATTCAATACCTGCAAACAAAGGTTCTTGAAGTACTTCTTTTAATTCATCCAAATCCTCAGAAACTTCTCTTCCAAGAAGCTGAGATAATTCCTCATTATTTGGTTTGATGACTGTTGGTTTATGTGGTGATTCAAGAACCGCCTGAAGTGCTGCACCAGAGCAGTCCAAGACAACAGGCTTGCCAGCTTGATTAGCAAGTTCTACCAAGCTCGCATAGTAATCAACTGGAAGGCCAGCTGGCAGACTACCTGAGATAGCTACTACTTCAACTGACTCCAAGAGTTTTGTGAAATGTTTTAAAAAGTCTTGACCTTCTTGTTCAAGAACTTCAGGTCCTTTTTCAAGAACTTCTGTTTGGTTGTCACCGTGGAGAATAGCAATACAGTTACGAGTTTCTCCCTGAATTGAGAAGAAATCTTTCTTTACTTGATCATCGATATTTTCAACCAAAAACTCACCAAGTTTGCCACCCACTAAACCAGTAGCAAGAACAGAATCCCCAAATTCTGAAAGTACTCGGGTAACATTGAGTCCCTTACCACCAGCCGTTTTGGTTACATCCACCACACGATTGACAGTATCAATCTTCAACTCATCCAAGGGATAGGAAATATCAATGGATGGGTTCATTGTGACTGTTAAAATCATAGGTCACCTCTTAGTCGTGGTATTCTCCGCGATCCCATTTTTCAAGGAATTCAGTGAAGAAGTTTGCGTCTGTTTGTTGAGCATTGTGACTTTCAACATGTTCAATTTTCGCAATCAATTTTTTATTTTCTTCAGATGGTTTGTATTCAGCATGGATGAAAGCTTCGATGATATCGCACATGAGCAATTCACCAGTAATCTTACCACCAAAGCCGATAACGTTGGCATTCAATTGTTCTTTAGCATAAAGGGCTGTTGTCATATCACGAACCAAGGCAGAACGGACACCTGGAACTTTATTTACAGCGTTGTTGATACCAACACCAGTACCACAGATACATACTCCAAGATCAGCTTGACCGCTAGTTACAGCTTCCCCTACTTTTTTACCAAAGATTGGGTAGTGAGTACGTGTATGGTCATATGTACCAAAGTCAATGACTTCATATCCTTTTGATTTCAAAAATTCTGAAACCGCCATTTTTTCATCTGTTACGATGTGGTCACATCCAATTGCAATTCTCATTAGTTATTCCCTCCGATTAATTATATAAATCTAATATCATTTATCCCTACTCAAGAAAAATCAAGATTAGCTTAGGAAGCGAGCTGCAAGCATAACTGAGGTTAGCTAAAGTGAGCTGACAACAGATTATCTTGATTTTTGAAGAGTATTAGCACATTTTGTTCAACATGTCGACCCTAATTTGGTGACGTCCACCATCGTATTTACCGTTAACAAATCCTTTAGCAATGTTTTTAGCCAATTCATCACCGACAAGTTGTGCACCCATAGTGATCATACGTGAGTTGTTGTGTCCACGAGTCATATAAGCTGAACGTTCGTCAGATACTTCTGCAGCAACCATTCCTTTGATTTTAGTTGCAACCATAAATGGACCAGCTCCATAAGCATCAATCACGATACCAAGGTTTTGTTCTTCTTTGTTTACTTCTGCAGCAACAGCAAGAGTCACATCAACAAAGTCTTGACCTTCAGCTGTAACATCCACAACGTGGAAGTTTTCTTTTTCCAAGAAGTCTTTCACAACTTCTTTCAATCTCAAACCTGCAGTATCTGCACCGATAACAATAGACATATTGTATACTCCTTTTATTTTTCTAGGCTAGTAAAAACTTTTATGGCTAGCAGTTTACCTACAAAAAGTTTTCTAGCAGTTTATTGACAAATTGGATTGAACGAGATGAAGTACACCTTATTCAAGTTTAGGAAACCAGCTTCCTAGAAATAATCTTTCTCTACGAAAGAGAATATAACAAGTGATTGTTTGTTTGTGACAAACATCATTTGTTGCTTACAAACATAATATACTCCTATTTCTTAAAAAAGTCAACAATTAATGTTTGTTTTTGTGTTTTTTTAATTAAAAAATTTCGATATCAAAACCAATTTGATCCACTTGACCAGGTTCTAGGAGGCGAACATTCTTCTTATCTTCTAGATGATCTCCTTCTTCAAGGGATGTTGACAAGCCTGACCAGGGTTCAAAAGCAATGAAAGGTCCTTTATTCAAAGTTGACCATATAATGAGGTTTGGAAACTCTGTAAAGTGCACTTTCAATCCCTTATCATGTTTCCGAGAACGAAGCGCAATTGTTCTAGATTGCAATTCATCTAAGGTAACTGCATCTGTACTGAAAAGATCATAGCTGAGGTCTAATTCTTTTTGACCCTCTAGCCATGGACTTCTATCTTGAAAATCCAGCATACCCGTTTCTGGGAAAGGACGTGGAACAGAGCAAGTCTCTTCTTTCTCAAACTCTAAATAGTAATCTTCATAGACTTCATCATCCAGTAAGGGACAATTAAAGCCTGGATGTCCACCAATAAAGTAAGGCATGACCTTGCTAGTTTCTTTATTGAAAATCTTGTATTGAGTCCGTACTGTCTTTCCAGTAAGGATATAAGTGATTTCTAGGCGGAAATGATAAGGGTAGTTCTGATAGCTATTCTCATCGTCTTCAATTGCAAAAGTTACACTATTATCTGTCTGTTCAACTAATTCAAATTCTTTCTTGCGAACCAAACCATGACGAGGAATCTGTCCTTGACTTTCTTCTCCCTTTTCATCTATATAAAGTGCTGTATCCTCTCTCAAAGAACCACAAATGGGGAAGAGAACAGGAGCTTGTCCACTCCAATAAGTGGCATCGCCTTGCCACAAATACTCCAGTCCCTCAGCATCTTTTATAGAAGAAAGAGCTCCACCAAAACTGTTAAATTGAACTCTTAATTGTTCTGATTTTAATTCAATTACCATTATTTTCTCCGATTTCTTGATAGTTTATAAAAAACTAGGCTGTCACTCCTAATGGTATGACAACCTAGTTTCAACAATTTACATTTTATAGGAGCGCATTATTTTGCTTTTGCTGCGTACTCTTCGTTACGTTTGATCATTTGTTTTCTGTACCATGCAAAGATACCGATATAGAATACAAGGAAGACTACAGCACCAAGGATTGCTTTGATATCACCAGTTGTAGTGTTACCAATTGTCCAACCAAGAAGTTTTTCGATTGGTCCTTCAAGAGTTGAGTGAGTGATCAATTGAGTTTGGCTCACACCTTCTGGGAAGGCACCTACACCTTTAGCAAGTTCTGTTGCAAATGGTGCGATAAGTGTACCTGAAAGAAGGAAGAGTGGCAACAAGAGTGTTCCGAAGATAATCATACGGAGCAATTTACCACGAGTTACAACCAAGAGAGCTGGAGTAACACCCATAGCGATGATACCTGCAAGTGGCAAGATACCATTTCCGACGTTTGAAAGAAGTACAGCTTCAACCAACATGATTGGTGCAAGTACGTTTGCACAAGCCCAAACTTCTGCACGACCAGCGATGAAAGGCCAGTCAAGACCGATGTTGAATTTACGTCCTTGAAGACGTTTAGTAGCAACGTTTGTAATACCTTGTGAAAGTGGTTCTACGGCTGCGATGAACCATGAACCGATCAGTGAGAAGAGTTCCAAAGATACACCGGCAGTCAAACCAAGGCTCAACCAACCTTTAATAACAAGTTCCCATGAAGATGCATCTTCTACTCCAGCAACAGGATGTGGAGTTCCCATCAAACCAATAACGATACCAAGAATGAAACCGATGAAGAATTTAGATCCCCAGAAACCGATTTTCTTGTTCAATTTAGCAGCATCAAAGTCATATTTATCAAGACCTGGCAAAACTTTATCAAAAATCTTATCCAAGACCATGATAACTGGGTTCATCATGTAGTTCATATGAGTTGAAGTCATTGGTGATGAACTTGGTGCGTTAAGAAGGTCATCAAATGTAGGTTTCATCAAATCAGAGTTGATGATCTTCAAAATACCTACAAGTACAACTGCTGCTGTTGCGATGAAGAGTGAAACCCCTTGGCTTACACCATTGTTGTCTGCATACCATTTGATCAAAAGTCCAGTGATTGACAAGTGCCAGATATCGAAGATATCGACATCAAGTGTGTCTGTTTTCTTCATTGCAAGCATCACAACGTTGACAATCAACATTACAAGCAAGAAGTAAAGTGTCCAAGCAGATCCCCAAGTGATGGTAGCAAGTGGTGCCCAACCAACGTCGGTGATGTTCAATTGAATACCAGTGTTTTCAACGAATTTCGCAAGTGATGCAGAGAAAGCTCCGTTGAGCATACCGATGATAGCACCGATACCAGTAAGGGCGATGGCAAGTTTGATACCACCTTCAAGCGCTTTGGAGAATTTCACTCCAAAAAGTAGGGCCAACACTGTCAAAATGATCAGCATGATGATAGGGCCACCCATAGCCAAGATAGGTTTAAAGATATCGTTGGCCAGATTGATAATGACATCCATAATAGTTCCTCCCTTTTTATAGTTATATGAATGTTAACAAATTAAAATTAGCTTAATCCGTGTTCTTTGATAGCTGCTTCAATATTGTCAAATACTGGAGCACTCATTGCTGGGATACGGAATAAGATTGGTCCAGCTTCGATAACTGGAATACCTGGGTCAAAACCAAGATCTGTAGCAGCAATTGGTGTGAAGATGTCATAACCTTTGATAAGGTCTTCATTAACGTCTTTGACCATTACCGCATCACAGTGAACATCGAAACCGCGGTTTGAAAGTTCTTCTTCAAGAGCACTTTTAATTTGGTGGCTTGAGTTAACACCTGCACCGCAGGCAGCAAGAATTTTAATCATATGGATTTCCTCCGATTTAATATTTTTAATAGACAAGATTAAGCAATTGCTTCAGCAATATAAGCATAGATGGCTTCTGGTTCAGAAATTTTTGATAGGTCTTCAAGATGACCATTTCCAGTAAAGAAGTCCATCAACTGAGCAAGAATGTTCGTTTGACTTGAACTTGAGTTATTAATGATAAAGAAGAGCAAGGATACTTCTACTTCCTTATCTGGCGCAATCATATTTTGGAAAGTCACTGGTTTTTCTAATCGAACTACCACAACTTTTTCGGCAAGATTATGAACAATATCTGTGTGAGGAATAGCCACATTCGGCAAATCCTTACCCAAAAATTCCATATCTAAGCCAGTTGGAAATGACTTTTCACGCGTGATCAGGGCTTCACGATAGGTCGGAGTCACAATTTCTCGTTTTTCCAATAAAGTTGCGACCTGATCAAAGAGATGTTCTTGATTATCCGCTTCTAAGCAAAACACAAGGTTTTTGTCAAAGAAATGATCTAATCCCATAAGGTTTTCCCTTCTTTCCATTAACTTTATGCTATAAGTATAACACTATATGAAATCGTTGTCAATATTTTTTGTTGTTTTTTGTCCTTTTTTTGATTATTTTGTTTATTTTTTATCTTTATAAGCAAAACAAACATTTAAAACAAACATTTAAAACGATTTTTAATGACTTAAACAAAAAAACAGGATACCAATCCTGCTTTAATAATTATTTTTGAATTGTCCAACTCTCTTCAATCATGGGAAGTAGATTTTTTAATGTTTCTGGAGTCCCTTCTAAAGCAACATATCTGAACTTACCATCACTAGATTTAAAAATCCATGTAATGATGTATTTTCCAGACTTAGAAATTGCGTTAACTACATAGGCTTCATAACCTCCAATAGTTGACTTAGAACCCCAAACTTTAGTGAATTCTGGATTACTTTCTTTTGAAGTAAAAATACCATCAGAAATACGAACTGTTTCAAGTTTTTGAAATTCATTATCAGAAATACCAAATTGTTCTGCTTTAAAAGTATTCAAGGTGACAATATTGACATCCGTACCGTCTGAATATTGAATATCATTGCCTCCCTGTACTTCATTGAACTTAATCCAAGACTTTGGTACTTTAACGAACCCATACTCATCAGAACCAATCACTTGACTTTCTTCTGAATTCTGTGTGCTACGAAGAGAGCTTGAACTAGTTGAATCTTGACTAGTTGAAGAGCTAGTTGTTTTACTTGAATTTCCTTGAGTTTGAGCTTGATTTGAACATGCCACTAACGTGACACTTGTAAGCAAAATAGATGCTAAAAGTAAAATTTTTTTCATAATAACCTCCATATGTTACTCTACCATAAATGGAGTTAATTTACAATTTTTAATAAAAACAAATAAAATATAAGAATTTTTTCCAATTTTAGTTCAAACATTGGATTTGATAATATAGAATATACTCTTGATTATGAAAACTGACTAAGTCGTATCGAGTATCTATTTATCCAATTATTGAATTCTATAATAACATTGAATCACTTTCCGAATATCCTTTTTCAACAAATATTTTAATATTCATTGTATTTGCTTGACTCAATCGTATATTCTTACTAAAAGTTAATAAATATAGATATATCATCGTAAAAAACATAACAATTAAATTACCATATACATAAATATAAATAAGTAAAGAACTGGCAATAACCACATTTATAATTAGGAGAAGCCAATTTTTTAATTTAAAATTACTAAACTTTTCAACTACATGGTAATGACGAGAATTTTCTAATATAAAAATTTTATTAATCATCAGTTTTTGCTTATAAGAATAGCCCAAGCGAAATAATACTGATAATATAACAGGTAATGCAGAAAAGATAAAATACGTAAAGCTATGAGATAAAACAAGATTAAATTTATTAAAGCCAATAAATTCTATTAAAAGAATGAAAAAAATCACTATCATTATCGGTAGCATGAAAAATCTACCTAATTTTATATTTTTTGTTATATCTTCTCGCTTATCCTCAGATTGCTTTTTTATCTTATAAAATAAATCAAAATCAATCTTATAAATTTTATAAAAATAACCAAAACAAGTCGTAGATTCACAATCCAGTAACCCGTAACCATTATTTATTTCAATTAATAAATATCGAGTAAAACCATATAACTTTTCAGTTTTAATTTGTTTTTCTTCTAATACTTTCATCATAAGTTAAAGGAATCGCCCCTTCTTTACTAACAATTATAGATCCAAGCGGTAAAATAGAATCATTATTCTAATTCATTTTCTGCCCCAGTTCTTTATCAATTTTATTTAAAATTTTCCTAGTCATAATAACTTTTAGTATTCCATATAACCTCCGTATTTTACTCTACCATAAATGGAGTTAAGTTACAATTTTTAACTAAAAATATAAAACTCTTGAATATATTTCAAGAGTTTTATATAGAATCATTATTCTTCATCCATACTCAAGACGCTGAGGAAGGCTTCTTGCGGAACTTCTACTGATCCGATGGCTTTCATACGCTTCTTACCAGCTTTTTGTTTTTCAAGGAGTTTACGCTTACGAGAAACGTCACCACCATAACATTTAGCAAGTACGTTCTTACGAAGGGCCTTGATATCAGTACGAGCTACAATCTTGTGTCCAATAGCTGCTTGGATTGGAACCTCAAATTGTTGGCGAGGAATAATTTTCTTGAGCTTATCAACGATGAGTTTTCCACGTTCGTAGGCAAAATCCTTGTGAACGATAAAGCTGAGGGCATCCACCTTGTCTCCATTGAGAAGGATATCCATTTTGACCAGCTTAGATGGGCGATATTCTGACAATTCGTAGTCAAAGCTTGCATAACCACGTGTCGAAGACTTAAGCTTATCAAAGAAGTCAAAGACTATTTCAGCAAGAGGAATTTGATAGATAACATTGACACGGTTATCATCAATATAGTCCATCGTCACAAAATCCCCACGCTTGCGCTGAGCTAATTCCATCACTGCTCCGACAAACTCCTGTGGTACCATGATTTGCGCCTTGACATAAGGCTCTTCAATGGTCGCAATCTTGGTAGGATCTGGGAACTCAGATGGGTTAGACACATCCATAGACTCACCATCTGTCAAATTAACCTTATAGATAACGGATGGAGCTGTCATGATGAGGTCGATATTGAACTCACGTTCCAAACGTTCCTGGATAACATCCATATGGAGGAGTCCAAGAAAGCCACAACGGAAACCAAATCCAAGTGCCTGAGATGTTTCTGGTTCAAACTGAAGACTAGCATCATTCAGTTGCAATTTTTCAAGGGCTTCACGTAGGTCATTGTACTTGTTTGACTCGATAGGATATAGACCCGCAAAGACCATAGGATTCATCTGCTTGTAACCATGTAATGGCTCTGCCGCAGGATTGGTTGCCAAGGTAACAGTATCACCCACACGCGTATCCTGAACCGTCTTAATAGAAGCTGCAATATAACCAACGTCACCAGTCGCAAGGAAATCACGACCAACTGCTTTGGGTGTAAAAATACCGACTTCCGTAACATCAAAGGTCTTGCCATTACTCATGAGCTGAATCTTATCGCCAGGTTTAACCACCCCATCCATGACACGCACTTGAAGAATAACCCCACGGTAAGCATCGTAAACCGAGTCGAAAATCAAGGCCTTAAGTGGCGCTGTCACATCACCCGTTGGTGCTGGTACTTTTTCTACGATCTGCTCAAGGATTTCTTCGATACCAATACCAGCCTTGGCAGAAGCCAAAACTGCTTCACTAGCATCCAAACCAATCACATCTTCAATCTCTGTACGCACGCGCTCTGGATCTGCAGCCGGTAGGTCAATTTTGTTAATGACTGGCATGATTTCCAAATCATTGTCCAAGGCCAGATAAACATTGGCAAGGGTTTGAGCCTCAATTCCTTGGGCAGCATCGACCACCAAAATAGCTCCCTCACAGGCAGCTAGCGAACGTGAAACTTCATAGGTGAAGTCTACGTGCCCCGGCGTGTCAATCAAGTGGAAAATATAAGTTTCCCCATCTTTTGCAGTATAATTCAGCTCGATGGCATTCAACTTAATGGTAATCCCACGTTCCCGTTCTAGATCCATGCTATCCAAAAGCTGGGCCTGCATTTCACGACTGGATACTGTCTCTGTTTTTTCCAAAATGCGGTCTGCTAGAGTCGATTTCCCGTGGTCAATATGGGCGATAATAGAGAAGTTACGGATCTTCTCCTGTCGTTTTTTCAATTCTTCTAAGTTCATGATTCTCTTCCTTTCAGGGTATCTATTTATTATAAATTGTTTTTGACATTTTGACAAGACCATACCCTGCTAGGAGTACTAATCTTCAGCAACAAAGCCGTCATTTTTGATAAAGTGGTGTTCTGTCATTCCTTGGTCTGTAAAGACAATCCCATGAAGGACACCACCATAAACAGCTCCTCCATCCATTCCAACCTTGCCATCTTCTGTAGTCCAAAGCTCAACTGTACCACGCTCTTGCTTCAGCAAACCATAAACCGGTGTATGTCCAAAGACAATGGTTTTTCCAGTATGATTTTCTGCTTCGTGGAATGGTTTTCTAAGCCAGACTTTTTTATAATCTGTGGTTTCATGCCAGTCGTCTAAGGTCAAATCAATACCAGCATGTACAAAGATATACTTATCTGTCTCTACCACAAACGGCATTTGACGAATAAATTCGACCAAGTCTGCTGCTTCAGTGGCAACACGCTTGGCATCTTCTACTCCATCAACTAGTGCATCCAAGGGACGACCTAGGATAGAGTTAATAGTTGTATCTCCACCATTTCGACGATAATGATCATAGCTTTCTTCTGGGTCATCAAGCCAAGTCAGAAACATATACTCATGGTTTCCTGATAAACAGATCGCCCCTTGATTGTCCACTAAGTCCTTGACCATTTCAAGAACACGGCGACTATCCTCACCACGGTCAATCAAGTCCCCTAGAAAGAGCAACTGGGTCTGGCCGTCCCATGTTTTGAGAAGGTCTTCCAGCATCCCAGCTTTTCCATGAACATCTCCAATTACATAATAGTCTGTCATCTTATTTCTCCCTGTTTCTCAACAATTCTCTGGCTTGCGTCAGGGCTGCTTCCGTCACATCATCACCAGCCAACATCTTAGCAACTTCTTCCACTCGCTCTTCAACCGTCAAGAGACGAACAGTCGAAACCGTTGAATGCTCATTGCTAATCTTCTCAATAAAGAATTGATAATCCGCAATCGCAATCACTTGTGGTAAATGGGAAATAGCAAGAACCTGACCATGCTGACCAATCTTGTGAATCTTCTGCGCGATAGCCTGAGCTACACGACCTGAAACTCCTGTATCCACTTCATCAAAGACAATACTTGTCTTACCTTCTTTACGTGAAAAGGCGGACTTAATGGCTAGCATGAGACGAGATAATTCTCCACCAGACGCAACCTTAACCAAGGGTTTAAAGTCTTCGCCAGGGTTGGTTGAAATGTAAAACTCAACCGTTTCATTGCCCTCACGGCTGAATTTGCCCTTGCTAAAACGAACTTGAAACTGGGCTTTTTCCATATAAAGATCTTGCAGTTCTTGTTTAATCTCAGCTTCGAGCTGCTGGGCCAAGTCATGACGTGCAGATGCAAGCTGACCTGCCAAATCAACAAGATTGACTTCCAATTTCTTGAGCTCTGCTTCCATGTCCTCAGAAGAAAGATTATTGCCTGTCAAGAGATTGTATTCTTCCGTAATCTTGGCAAAATAAAGCAAGACATCGTCTACAGTCCCACCATACTTACGGGTAATGGTATGAAGGAGGTCCAAACGATTCTCAACCTGCATGAGGCGATTGCCATCAAAATCAAGGTCCTCAATAATAGCTTCCAAACGTTTGCTAATGTCTTCTAAGACATAGTAGGTCTCAGACAGTGAGCTTGAAATTTCACGGTATTCAGGGTCGTACTCTTCGACACTTTCCATATCATTCATGGCTGAACGAACATTGGCCAGACTTGAAAAATCTTCATTGTCCAACATGCTGTAAGCATTGGTCAGTGTATCCGCAATATTTTTATGGTTGAGCAGTTTATCACGCTCTTGATTGAGAGCCAGGTCTTCTCCAGCCTGCAAGTTTGCCGCCTCAATCTCTGCCATTTGAAATTCCAACATTTCAATACGCGCCTTGTGTTCCTGTTGGTTTTTCTTGACTTCCAGAACCTGCTTGCGCATTTTTCGATAGGCATCAAAACTCGTTTGATAGGTTTCTTTTAAGTCCCAAAAGGCTGTATTACCGAATTCATCCAACATCTGGATATGCAGTTGAGGGCGCATTAACTCTTCTTGGTCATGCTGACCATGTATATCAACAAGATGTTGCCCAATAGCACGCAATACAGACAGATTGACCATCTGGCCATTGACACGACTGATACTCCGACCATTTTGCAAGATTTCCCGACGGATGATAATTTCATCACCCATTTCCAAACCTTGCTCATCAAAAATTTCCTGTAAAAGACGACTATTCTCAACTGAGAAAAGCCCCTCAATCTCTGCCTTTGGCGCACCATGACGAATAACATCTGTCGTAGCACGAGCTCCCAACATCATATTCATGGCATCAATGATAATCGACTTCCCTGCACCCGTTTCACCAGTCAAGACAGTCATCCCCTTTTCAAAATTGAGGGAAATAGCCTCAATAATGGCAAAGTTTTTTATCGAAATTTCAAGTAACATATAGACCTACCAATTTTTTACTTGTTCAAAGATTTCCTCAGCTAGACTTTCACTTCTGGCAATGACTAAAATCGAGCTATCATCAGCTAAACAGCTAAAAATCTTGTCCGCAAAAGTCTCGGTTAACTGAGCTTTTACAAAAGCCGTATTTCCTGGGATAACTTGGAGATTAATCATCTTATCCATCAATTCTGCCGATTCGATATTGTCTTCAGCCAGTTGCAAACTTTTTACGATTGATTTTGGCAATTCGTAGACATAGGTATTGTCTCTCAAAGGAATTTTGACAATCCCCAGTTCTTTGATATCTCGGGATACCGTTGCCTGAGTGGCAGTGATGCCAGCCTCTTTCAAATGTTCTACGATTTCTTCTTGCGTACCGATTTGATAATCTGTCACAAATCGTCTAATTTTTTCAAGTCTCTCTTTTTTATTCATTTTTAAATTGACTATGCGCCCTCTCTACTACTTCTTCAATTTCAGCAAGAACCTGATTGCTTGCTGACTCTTCTTTTTTCAAATACGCTAAAAACTCAATATTTCCATGTCCACCTTGGATGGGAGAAAAGTCCAAACCAAGGACTGAAAAGCCTTCCTTTACTGCCATAGCTGTGACAGATTCAAGGACATTCTGATGAACCTTGGCATCTCGAATAATACCATTTTTCCCGATTTGCTCACGTCCTGCCTCAAACTGGGGCTTAACTAGAGCCACAACCTGGCCTTGAACAGCTAACACTCGGTGCAAGGCAGGCAGAATCAAACTTAGGGAAATGAAACTCACATCAATACTGGCAAAGCTCGGTTCCTTTTCGAAATCGGTCTTTTCAGCATAGCGGAAATTAAACTGCTCCATGCTGACAACCCGTGGGTCTTGGCGTAGTTTCCAAGCCAATTGATTGGTACCAACATCAACTGCAAAGACTAACTCAGCACCATTTTGCAACATGACATCGGTAAAACCTCCAGTAGAGGCACCGATATC
Organism: Streptococcus mitis; assembly: GCF_003942765.1. Classification (GTDB taxonomy): domain Bacteria; phylum Bacillota; class Bacilli; order Lactobacillales; family Streptococcaceae; genus Streptococcus; species Streptococcus mitis_BE. The sequence goes on along the minus strand of NZ_RJNW01000003.1, from coordinate 231,130 downwards.
AATCGTTGTTGCCCCTTCTACTGACAAATCAAAGACCTGCAAGGCCTTCTCCAGTTTCAAACCACCACGGCTAACATACTTGAGTTTCTCCCCCTTGAGTTTTAGCTCGGTGTCATCTGGAATTTTCTCTCCTGGCTTGTCAAACCGTTCTCCATTAAGGACTGCTACGACTAGGCCAGCCATGACACCACGCTTGGCCTGCTCTCTCGTTTCAAACAAGCCCTGTTTATAAGCTAGTACATCCACTCTTTCCTTAGCCATTGATTCTCAAACTTTCTACTACTCTTACAATCGATTCTATCTCAAAGGGAATCTGCTGGGCAATTTCTTCTAATTTAGCATTAGCTTGATCCAAGGTTTGGTTACAAAAGGCAATAGCCTCTTCCAAGCCCAACAAAGCTGGATAGGTTGACTTTTCAGCCTGTAGGTCCTTTTGAGGAGTCTTGCCGATTTCCTCAAAACTAGCGGTCACATCCAGTACATCGTCTCGAACTTGAAAAGCAAGTCCGATTAATTCCCCAACAGTTTTCAGCTTCACCTGTATTTCAGGTGCCAATTCGGCTATAATAGCAGCTGCTTGGAAGGGATAAGCTAGTAATTTTCCAGTCTTATTAGCATGAATAGTCTGGAGGTCTTCCAAAGACAAATGCTGGTGTTCACCCTCCATGTCCAAAACCTGCCCTGCCACCATACCCAGACTACCTGAAGCAAGGGATAAGTTGGAAATCAAGTCTACCTTGATCTGACTTGGCAAATCTGCCTGCGCTATCAAGGCATAAGGATCTAGGAATAAAGCATCTCCAGCCAAAATGGCCATAGCTTCACCGAATTTCTTGTGATTGGTCAAGCGTCCCCGACGGTAATCATCATCATCCATAGCTGGAAGATCATCATGAATCAAGCTCCCTGTATGAATCATTTCCAAGGCCGCAGCCACCTGCGCATGTGCTGGTTTAATGGCAATATGCAAGGCTTCCAAAACTTCCAACAAGAGAAAAGGCCGAATACGCTTGCCACCAGCATGAATGGAATAGAGAACAGACTCTCGCAAACTAGAGGCAAACTGCTGGTCGCCATAAAAATCTTCCAAGGCAGACTCAACAAGAGCTAATTTTTCTTGCTTCTTCATTCAAAATCACTTTCTGTTCCGTCTTCTTGCATAACCTTGACCAAGGTCTTTTCAGCCTTGTCCAGCGTCGCTTGGAGCTCTTTTGACAAGACCATCCCCTTTTGAAAGGCCGCAATCGCATCTTCCAGAGCAATTTCACCATTTTCCAAACTTTGGACAATGGTCTCCAGTTCTGCTAGATTTTCCTCAAATTTCTTTTGTTTTGACATCTTTAACCTCTAATTCTACTCGACCATCTCGCATCAAAAGCGTTACTTGGTCTTTTTTCTTCAAACTCTCAACCGAATCTACAACGGACTCTTCTTTTTTGACAATTGCATAGCCACGCGCCACGATACGACTGGTATCCAACATCAGTAGGGCTTCTGATAATCTCTTGACTTCAGCAACCTTGGCATCATAAACCAGCGCCATTTGGCTACGGAGAAGCTTGTCCAACTGACCTAGACGGTCTTGATAGCGTTGGATTTTGGTAACGGGTGATAATTGTACCAGTCGATGCGTCCTTGCTTGTACTGTCTGTTTGTTATCAGAAATCCGTGTTCGCAAACTTTGTTTTAAACGTAGTTGTAATTGGTCTAGCCGTTGCAAATAGCCATCATACAAACGCTCTGGCTGTCTAAAGATAACAGACTGACTGCATTTTTTCAAAGCTTCTTGTTTCTTAGATAGGACATTTCGGACTGCTGTTGCCATCCGTTTTTCCTGATTTTGCAAATGAGCTAATAGATCCAACTTGGTCACAGGTGTTGCTAGTTCAGCTGCAGCTGTTGGCGTCGCAGCGCGTCTATCTGCCACAAAATCTGCCAAGGTCACATCCGTCTCATGCCCAACACTAGAAATGATTGGCAAGCGAGATTCAAAAATAGCCCGTACCACAATCTCTTCGTTAAAGGCCCAGAGATCCTCGATAGAACCCCCTCCACGACCAATAATCAGCAAATCCAAATCGTCACGTTGATTAGCACGCGCAATATTCCGTGCTATTTCCTCTGCTGCTCCATCTCCTTGAACCTTAGTCGGATAAAGAAATATGTCAACACCTGGAAATCGCCTGCTGACAGTCGTGATAATATCTCGAATCACGGCTCCACTACGGCTAGTTACCACACCAATTCGCTTAGCAAATTGGGGCAGAGGTTGCTTGAAGCGTTCTTGAAACAGGCCTTCTTCTGTCAATTTTTTCTTGAGTTGTTCAAACTGAATCGCGAGCGCCCCAACCCCGTCAGGCTCAGCCTTTTCTATGATGATGGAATAGCTACCACTTGGTTCGTAGACCTGTACACGCCCAATCACATTGATCTTCATCCCTTCTTCCAAATCGAAGCCTAATTTCTGATAAATCCCAGACCAGATGGTCGCTTGAATAACTGCATGGCCATCCTTTAGGGAGAAGTATTGGTGAGTAGGTCGTTTACGAAAGTTGGAAACTTGACCAGTTAAATAGACCCGTTCCAAGTAAGGGTCTTTATCGAATTTCATTTTCAGATACTTGGTCAAAGTTGTTACCGATAAATACTTTTCCATCTCCACCTACTATTCATTTTCTTGCTCTTTCATGGGTATTATTATACCAAAAATATGCCTAAAAATCTCCATTTATGTACCATTATGAGGGAAAAATAGAAAAAGGAGGCAAGGCCTCCACATCTGTTTATTTACTATTTCGAGCTTCTTCCAAAATCTTAGCAATCTTGGTCGTCAACAGGTCAATAGCCACTGTATTGCTGACTCCCTCAGGAATGACGATATCAGCATAACGCTTGGTTGGTTCGATAAACTGATGATACATAGGTTTGACCACACCTAGATACTGGTCAATAACGCTGTCAAGGCTACGGCCACGCTCTTCCATATCACGTTTAATCCGACGAATAATGCGCACATCATCATCCGTATCCACAAAAATCTTGATATCCATCAAATCGCGCAGACGCTTGTCCTCCAAGACCAAAATCCCCTCAACGATAAAGACATCTTGAGGCTCCTGACGATAGGTCTTGCTACTCCGTGTATGCTCTGTATAGTCATAAGTCGGGATGTCCACCGGACGCCCTGCCAACAATTCCTTAATCTGCTCAATCATCAAGTCTGTATCAAAGGCAAAAGGATGGTCGTAGTTGGTTTTGACACGCTCTTCAAAGGTCAAATGAGACTGATCCTTGTAGTATGAATCATGCTCAATCATGGAAATCTTTTCATCAGGAAAATGCGATAAAATGGCTCTTGAAACACTTGTCTTACCTCCACCAGAACCACCTGTCACTCCGATAATGATTGGTCTATTTTGCATGCTATCCTCCGTTTTTTTATCCGTCGTCTATTCTATCATATTTTTTGCAAAATTTATAGTCTAGTTTTGGATAGTCTAGGGGAAGAATTCAAATCCTACACTCTAATTATACTAGTTAAAAACCTTTCGTGGCTTATAGAGATTATCCCGTTTTTCTAGAATGGCTAGCAATTTGTCATCTTCAAAGGCAGCTAATTCTTGTTCTGTTTGGTCGAGCTCGATAAAACGACCAAAGCGTACTTCTGTAGCCTCTTCTTGAGTTAGGAAAACTTTAACAAGGTCGCCTGTCCCAATCTCTAGAGGATGGAGAAAGTCCAATTGAACAGCCTCCACTTTTTCAGCAATTTCTTCCAAGGTAAGAGCATCTTCTAGTTGCAAACCAGCTGCACTAGTACGAGTTAACTGAGACATATGGGCAGCATAGCCAAGTTTTTCTCCCAAGTCAACCGATAAGGTACGAATATAGGTTCCCTTGCTACATTTCACACGGAAAGTAAAACGTGCAAGATGGACATCATAAGAAATCGGACTTGTTCGTTCAAATTGATAAATGGTCACCTGACGTTCTGGACGTTCTACTTCCTGACCAGCACGCGCATACTCATAGAGCTTACGACCATTAACCTTAACAGCCGAATACATAGGCGGAATCTGAGTAATAGGCCCAGTCAAGCTAGTAATGGCTTCATCAACAAGCTTTTCATCCAAGGGCGACAAAACAGGGGTCTCTGCGACCACTTCTCCACTGGCATCCTCGGTCGTTGTTGAATAGCCAAGAGTGATTTCACCCTCATAGACCTTGCCCTCATCCTGCATAAACTCAACCATGCGTGTCGCCTTGCCAACCGCAATGGGCAAAACACCCACCACATCCGGATCCAAGGTCCCACCATGACCAATCTTCTTAGTTCCCAAAATCTTACGCAGTTTAAAAACCGCATCATGCGAGGTCATCCCCGCTTCTTTTTTTAAGTTGATAATACCGTTCATTTTTGCTTTCTCACTCCCCCTTCAGCGCTTCAAACTTCGCTTTCATGGTTGGATTTTTTCGAGTCAATTTTTTAACAGAAACATCTTCTAATTTGTTGTTAGCCAGACGGAGTTGGTTTTCGGATGTAGTTAGGAACTTCTTAACTTCTTCCATGCGTTTGATGGCCTTGTCGATTTCATCAATAGCTTTGCCAAAGTTGGCCGAAGCAGAGTTGTAGTTCTTGGCAAAAGCTAGTTTAAAGGCATCCAAATCTTCTTCAAAATGCGTAATATCAATATTTTGTTCGCGAACTAAGGCCAACTCCTGCTTGTATTTTAAGGAATTAAGAGCAGCATTACGCAAGAGCCCAATCAACTGGATAAAGAATTGAGGACGAACCACATACATCTTTTCATACTCGTGGCTGACGTCAACAATCCCCGTGTTAAAGTAGTCATTATCGGCCTCAAGCATAGTCACCAAAACCGCATATTCACAGTTCTTCTCCCGACGGTCCTTGTCCAATTCCTTATAAAAATCTGCATTCTTGTGCTTCTTCTCTGTTCCGTCAGCTTCATTTTTCATCTCAAACATGATGGAAATGATTTCAACACCATTTTCATCACTCTCGCGGAAGATAAAGTCGCCTTTGGAACCACGCGCAGAGACCTTATTATCCTTCTCAAAGTAGGCATTTGGAAAGGCAAAACTGCGTACCTTGTTAAACTCACTCTCTGCATACTGTTCCAGACTTTCACCTATAGCTTTTGTCGATTGTTGAGCCTTAAAATTCTTATAAAACTCGACCTGTTCACTAGCTGCCTTGAGTTGAGCTTCGTAGTTTTGCTTAACTGAAGCAAGAGAAAGCTCGTTTTCTTTTTCTTGTAAAAGAAGCTGGTTTTTAACCTGATCCCGTTCTTTTTCTAGGTCAGAAAGGGTCTTTTGCAGTTGATTTTCATGTTCCAAACGCAAGGTTGCCAATTGGTTTTCCAAGGCCTGCACTTCCTTGTCCTTTGCTAATAAAGCCTGATGGCTTGTCTGTTCAACCTCTTTCTTCGCCAATTCTTTTTCTGTATTAAAGTTTTGGATTTGGCTCTGCAATTGCGCAATTTCTTGGTCTTTTTTAGCTAGTTTAGACTGTTGTTCATTCATGGCCTTTTGCTCAGCCAAAGCCAGTTCCTGCTTCATGCGATCGTGTAGTTCCTTATCAAACTCAGCCGTTCTCACTTGGGATAAAAGTTCGGCATACTGACTTTCATTTACTGTAAAGACTTCCCCACAGTTGGGGCATTTGATTTCGTTCATATCGTTCCTCTTTCTAGACTTCTGTAACCATTATATCATGCCTGAGGGAAAATCAAAAACAGTGAGTCGAAACCCACTGTTTATCTTCTTTTTCTTTAAATTTTTTCCAAGGACAAGCGCAAGTCTTCAATCAAATCTTCTACATTTTCAAGACCGATTGACAAGCGGATTTGGTTTGGGGTGACACCTGCTGCTTCAAGGTCTTTTTCTGACAATTGACCATGAGTGGTTGTTGCTGGATGGACAACAAGAGATTTAGCATCTGCTACGTTTGCAAGGTCAGAGAAGATTTCCAAACTATCAATTACCTTGCGTGCTTCTGCCTCCCCACCTTTGACATGGAAGGTAAAGATTGAGCCCACACCTTTTGGCAAGTATTTCTCAGCCAAGGCATGGTAAGGACTATCAGCAAGTTTTGGATAGTTGACTTTTTCTACCTTAGGATGGTTGACAAGGAAATCAACAATTTTCTCTGCATTTTGCACATGGCGTTCCACGCGAAGAGAAAGTGTTTCAAGTCCTTGTAGCAACAAGAAGGCATTGAATGGTGACAAGGCTGCACCTGTATCACGAAGCAACTGAACACGAACAGCGATAATAAAGGCTGCTGCACCCACATCACGAGTATAGCTCAAATTGTGGTAGCTTGGATCTTCCTCAACAAATTGAGGGAATTTTCCTGAAGCCGCCCAATCAAAACGCCCGCTATCGACAATCACTCCTCCAATTGTCGTACCATGTCCACCGATAAACTTAGTCGCAGAGTGAATGGCAATATCTACACCGTGAGAAAAAACGTTAATCAAATAAGGTGTAGCAAAGGTATTATCGGAAACAAGTGGAATCTGATGTTTATGAGCAATCTCAGCCAATTTTTCCAAGTCAGGAATGTTAATCAAGGGATTGCCCAAGGTTTCAATCAATACAAGCTTGGTATTGTCTTTGATCGCTGCTTCCACTTCCTCTAAATTATCCACATCCACAAAGGTTGTTGTGATACCATAACGAGGAAGGGTTTCTTTCAAGAGGTTGAAAGTCCCGCCGTAAATAGTTGATGCCGCTACTACATGATCACCAGCATGGGCAAGCGCCAAAATCGTATAAGTCACTGCGGCCATACCTGATGCGGTTGCAAGAGCTCCGACACCACCTTCAAGAGCAGCGATTCTTTCTTCAAAGGCAGCTGTTGTAGGGTTGGTGATACGAGTATAGATATTACCTGGCTTTCTCAAGGCAAACAAATCGGCACCTTCCTGCGTGTCATCAAAAACAAAGGATGTTGTCTGATAAATTGGCACTGCACGAGACTTGGTAGCTGGATCCACAACTTGACCAGCATGTAGTTGCAAAGTTTCAAATTTAAAATCACGAGTCATAAAACGACCTCCAAATAGTTTGATTAAGGATATTGTAGCACCTTAAGGTATAGTTTACAAATATCAGTTTTCTATATTTTGATATAAGAAATAGCTATTACTCTATTTTAAAAACGAAAAAAGCACGACTCAATCGTGCTCATTTTCTTAATCTACATAAGTATCTTCATTTTTATTGAGGAAGGCATATGGAAGACCAACCAAGAGACCACCACCGATCAAGTTCCCAATGAAGGTTACCCCCCAGTGACGAAGCATATTTCCAACACCGAAGTTAGCAATTGAATCAGCAGCAACACTGAATTTTACAATCGCGAAAGAAGCAAAGTTCGCAGCAATGTGCTCGTTTGTTAAGAATACAAACATGTAAATCGCTGACAACACAAGCCAAAGTTTTGCACCACCATCTTTGACCAAAACAAATGAAAGAATCGCAATATTTACAAAAATATTTGCCAAAATCGCCTCAAGCAAGATTAATTCATTTGAACGGCCTAACTTCATCTCAACAACCCCTGAGATGAAACTATCGTGAGTCAGATGTGCATAGGCTGCTGAATGAGCAAAGCCCCAACCTGCTATCAAAGCCCCGATAAGGTTGAACAAGGTACAGTAAAGTAAAATCTCAGCTGTTTTTCTCCAAGAGATTTTTTTCAAGAAACTACCAGCAGTCAAGAACATCATGTTTGATGTTACCAACTCGGCATTCAAGAAAACAATGTAGGCCAATCCCCAAGCAAAGACAAAGGGGAATAGGAAACGTCCACTACCTGGTGCAATTTTATTAATCAAGTCAGCCCCAACTGCACCCGCAGCTGTACTGAAGGTTAAAAAGGCACCTGCGAACATCGAACGAATCGCATACTTAAATTTGCTTTGACTATAAAGACTTTCCTTCTTCTTGCAAGCAAATTCAATCTTTGAGATAAATTCTGAAGAAACCATAATAAACTCCTAAAACTTTTATTTGTGATAATTATATCACAAACTTTAGAATTAAGGAAACGTTTTCTGTATTTCATAAAAGTTTATTTTATGAAAATATTAAAAGAATCAATGAAACTTAATCTTCACTGATTCTTTTAGAACTAATAAAATTGTTTATATGGTTGATTGAAGGCTGTCAAAATTTCGTCAGATGTTTGTGAATAATCTTTTGTTTCTTTCAAATCACCCTTTACAATGATCCGCTCAGTAGCTGCTGCATCCTCACAAGTTACTAAAGTAATTTCATCAACACCCGTTCGGTCATCAATTTCATCTACTCTATCTGGTGTAACGCGTTTCACTTCACTAATTTCATAAGTATACACTTTATTTTTATCTGTCAAGTGAATTTTCATCCCTTTTTTTGCACGATCTAGTGGAGAAAAAAGCATCTGACTAGCGTTATCACCTGTGAAAATATGATGGCTAGCTAATGAATAATTCCCTTTACCCATTTCTTGGTCACGCTTCATGGTACCCGCACCGTATAAAAGATTGACATTTGCAATCCCCTTAAAGATAGGTAAATTAATTTCAAGCTCAGGTATTGCAATTCCTCCGATAACAGGTAATTTTTGATTATCCCATTGAGAGGCTAAAACAGCTTCAGAGGAAATGGCTTTTACTGAATCAAAATCAAAATTTCCCTCTGTGTCCTGATTTTCTTCTATTTTTTCTTTTGATACTTGACTAACTTGGTATTTATTACTATTCCAAGCAATAAATGCATCACGAATCTTTGCATTAAAAATTAAAGCAATAGAGATCAGTATGAGAAATACAGCCAAGATATTTGTCAGCAGATTTTTTCGTTTGATTTTCTTATTATTCTTTTTATGAGACATTATGCTTCACCTTCTGTTTCGTTTTCTGTCCCAACTTCTTCTTTTTCTGCCGCTGCAACCGTAGTAAAGGTTACAATTTTAGCATCTTGGTCCAGGCGCATCACTTTAACTCCCATAGTTGAGCGACCTGTTTGTGAAATATTGGCAACGTTAGTTCGAATCATGACACCAGTATCAGTGATAATCATCAAATCTTCATCACCTTTAACTGTCATAAGACCAGCAAGGGAACCATTCTTTTCAGTAATTTTAGCAGTTTGCATCCCTTTACCACCACGACCTTTTGTTGGATATTCAGTCGCAACGGTGCGCTTACCATATCCTTTTTCAGTGATGATAAGAACCTCGTCCTGGTCTGTAATCACACTAGCACCAACAACTGTGTCTCCGTCACGGAGATTCACACCTTTCACACCAGTGGCGATACGACTCATACCACGAACAGCTGATTGATTAAAGCGAACTGCATAACCAAACTTTGTACCAATGATAATATCCGTGTCTTCTTCCGTCAACAATACATTAATCAACTCATCTTCATCCTTGAGGTTCAAAGCCTTGAGTCCATTCTGACGAATGTTAGCAAATTCCTTAACGCTGGTTCTCTTCACAATACCATGACGGGTTGTGAAGAAGAGGTAAGCATCATCACTACGTTCAGATTCAACATTGATGATAGTCTGAATACTTTCGCCTTCATCCAATTTTAAAAGATTGACAATCGGCAATCCCTTGGCTGTACGGCCATATTCAGGAATTTCATAACCTTTAAGACGATAAACACGTCCTTTATTTGTAAAGAAGAGCAAATGATCATGCGTGCTAGTTGATACTAACTCACGAACAAAATCGTCATCCTTAACACCTGTACCTTGAACACCGCGCCCCCCACGTTTTTGAGCAGTAAATTCGCCTTGGTCCAGACGTTTGATGTAACCCTTGTTAGACAGTGTAATTAAGACATCAGCTTCTTCAATTAGATCCTCATCTTCAAGACTCAAGACCTCACCGACCATCAATTCAGTACGACGTTGGTCACCAAATTTACGTTTAACTTCGTCTAATTCATCTTTGATGATCTGTGAAACACGTTCCGGCTTAGCAAGAATATCTGCTAAATCGGCAATCAGAGCCAAGAGATCATCATACTCAGACTGAATCTTATCACGTTCCAAACCTGTCAAACGACGAAGACGCATATCAAGAATGGCTTGACTTTGACGTTCAGAAAGCTTAAACTTGCTCATCAACTCAGCTTGTGCTTCCGAATCCGTTTCACTAGCACGGATGATACGAATGACTTCGTCTATATGGTCTAGTGCAATCAAGAGACCTTCTAAAATATGAGCACGCGCTTCTGCTTTTTCCTTATCAAAACGGGTACGACAAACAACCACTTCTTTTTGGTGCTCGATATAAGCATCCAAAATCTGACGAAGAGACAAAATCTTCGGCACCCCATTTTGGATAGCAAGCATATTGAAACCAAAGTTGGTTTGCATCTGGGTCATCTTGAAGAGATTATTAAGGATGACATTGGCTGAGGCATCGCGCTTGACTTCGATAACAAATCGAACACCTTCACGGTTTGACTCATCACGTACTGCTGTGATGCCCTCAATGCGTTTTTCCTGAACCAAACGAACAATATGCTCATGCACCTTGGTTTTATTAACCATATAAGGAAATTCTGTTACAACGATGCGCTCACGGCCAGTCTTAGTTTCTTCAATTTCAGTACGAGAACGAAGAACAATAGAACCTTTACCAGTTTCGTAAGCCTTATGAATGCCTGATTTCCCCATAACCAGGGCACCAGTTGGAAAATCTGGTCCAGGTAAGACTTCCATCAAGTCCTTAGTGGTCACTTCAGGATTGTCCATGACCAACTTCACAGCATCAATAGTTTCACCCAAGTTATGAGGTGGAATATTGGTTGCCATTCCAACAGCAATACCAGTCGCTCCATTTACCAAAAGGTTTGGAAAACGAGCTGGCAAGACCAAGGGTTCCCGTTCATTGGCATCATAGTTATCAACGAAATCAACTGTATTTTTGTTGATATCACGAAGCATTTCCAGAGCAATCTTGCTCATACGTGCCTCAGTATAACGCTGGGCGGCAGCACCGTCTCCATCCATAGAACCAAAGTTCCCATGCCCGTCGACAAGCATGTAACGGTAGCTCCACCATTGAGCCATACGAACCATGGCTTCATAGATTGAGGAATCTCCGTGTGGGTGGTATTTTCCCATGACATCCCCTGTAATACGAGCAGATTTTTTATGAGGTTTGTCTGGAGTAACACCCAATTCATTCATTCCGTAGAGAATTCGACGGTGAACAGGTTTCAAGCCATCTCGAACATCAGGAAGAGCCCGCGCTACGATAACACTCATGGCGTAGTCGATAAAGCTCGTCTTCATCTCCTTTGTCAGATTGACATTCACTAAATTTCTATCCTGCATTAATAAATGCCTCATTTCACTATTAGTATAAAATATATTATACCATAATGTCCGCCATATTTCAGGTATCTAAAACCACTAAAACGTTTACATCAAGAACTGCAAAGCATATCCGTGACAAAGCTTTTTAAAAGTGATAGAATTGAAATAACTGGGGAAATCCCTGAATAAAATTAAGGAGATGTTTAGAATAATGACTTCAACTAAACAACACAAAAAAGTTATCCTTGTCGGTGATGGTGCTGTAGGTTCTTCTTACGCTTTTGCACTTGTTAACCAAGGAATTGCACAAGAGCTTGGAATTATCGAAATTCCACAATTGCATGAAAAAGCTGTTGGTGACGCGCTTGACCTTAGTCACGCCCTTGCTTTCACTTCACCTAAAAAAATCTATGCAGCTCAATACTCTGACTGTGCAGACGCTGACCTTGTTGTAATCACTGCAGGTGCGCCTCAAAAACCAGGTGAAACTCGTCTTGACCTTGTAGGTAAAAACCTTGCTATCAACAAATCAATCGTAACTCAAGTTGTTGAATCAGGTTTCAAAGGTATCTTCCTTGTTGCTGCTAACCCAGTTGACGTCTTGACTTACTCAACTTGGAAATTCTCTGGATTCCCTAAAGAACGCGTTATCGGTTCAGGAACTTCACTTGACTCAGCTCGTTTCCGTCAAGCACTTGCTGAAAAATTGGATGTTGATGCTCGTTCAGTGCACGCCTACATCATGGGTGAACACGGTGACTCTGAGTTCGCTGTTTGGTCACACGCTAACATCGCTGGTGTAAACCTTGAAGAATTCCTTAAAGACACTCAAAATGTTCAAGAAGCTGAATTGATTGAATTGTTCGAAGGTGTTCGTGACGCAGCTTACACAATCATCAACAAAAAAGGTGCAACATACTACGGTATCGCAGTAGCTCTTGCTCGTATTACTAAAGCAATCCTTGACGATGAAAACGCAGTACTTCCACTTTCAGTATTCCAAGAAGGTCAATACGGAGTTAAAAACGTCTTTATCGGTCAACCAGCTGTTGTTGGTGCACATGGTATTGTTCGTCCAGTAAATATCCCATTGAACGACGCAGAAACTCAAAAAATGCAAGCATCTGCTAAAGAATTACAAGCTATCATTGACGAAGCATGGAAAAACCCAGAATTCCAAGAAGCTTCTAAAAACTAATTGTAACTAGATTCTCATTAAATGAGAACTCCATACCGAAGACAAACATTATTCTAGTGTTTGTCTTTTTTATTTCTCCAGATCTCCTATCCTTAAAAAATTTGAAACCTCTACAAAATACTTTTCAATGCAAAAAAATTTCCCGCCCTGTTTTCCGTGGTTTTTCCGATCTAAGTCAATCTTAACTTCCACATAAACTTAGCTTGATTATCAAAACTTTGTGAGTATATTTGTGGTTATTGGATACGATTCAGTCATAGATGAAGGAAAATCAATAACTTGTCCAATCTGACTAAGAAAATGTTCTTGCGGAACGAGTTCATCTAGCGTGTAAAAGACAACCTGATTGCGGTTATTGTCTGGATTTTCTTTATGAAACATAGGAAACATCTCACAACTTTTCTGACATCTATTATACGACTTTAGAAAAAATGCCCTTAGAAACTTTTAATCTAAGGGCTTTGTTTTCAGTCTGAGTTTCTTATAAAATGAGAACTTTTCTTTTTATTGTTATAAAATCTAAGATTGTACTTTTAAAAATATTACTTATCTCACTTCTTATGTCTTATATTGGAAACTCGAATACAAACACAACAACTCAAATATACTCTCACCATACAATAGATAAAATAACCTGTAGATGATACTATGAAAAATGATAAGATATAGATTTAAAACATTTTATTCCTGCAATCTCTCATACAATTCTTGCATTTGCACATCATCTGGAACTAGTTTTAAGTAAGTTTGAGCATTGACTTTTGCTTCCTCAAAGTAGCCCAGTTCACGCAAGAGATAGATATAGTGTTCCAGAAACTCTGGATTGTCCTTCAAATCTCCTGCCAACCCTTGGTAATGCTCATAGGCAGTATCCAAATCGTCCATCTCTTGATAGGAACGAGCAATCATCCACTTGGTCAAGAGATTTTCTGGCTCCTCACTTTGCAAGTCTAGAATGTCCTCATAACGTTCCTGTTCTAGATAAATAGTTGCTAGACGGAGTAAAATTTCTTCTGTATCCTCAGCGTCTTCTTTTGCAGTAAGGAGGTAGTTTTCTGCACCACTGGCATCATGTAATTCATAAGAAAATTGTGAAGCAGCCAGTAAGAGACGAGTTTCAAAGGGATTTTTCTCTAGACCTTGCTTAGCGATACGCAGGGCTTCTTGAACTTGATGCTCCTTATGTAAGGCCTGGCTATAACCATATTCATAGCCTTCAAAATCAGGTGAAATGGTATCAAGCTGCTTAAAGTAGAGGACAGCTTTTTGGTATTCTTCTTGATCAAAGTAAAGACTGGCCAACTCAAAAGCTGTTAGGTCATCGTATTCTAACTCCAGGGCTTTTTCTAAAAACTCTGTAGATGTTTCAAATTTCCCTAACTGGGCATAGGCAAAGCCAATCCGTTGATAGGTAGAAATGCCTGTTTGCTCATAAATAGTACGATTATCTAACTGGGCATAGCCTTGAATGGCCTCTTGATAATTTTCCAACTCACTATCCAACTCTGCTAATCCCAATATCAAGAGAGGATCTTCTGAGTAAGTCAAGGCCTCCAATAATTTCTCACGCGCCACATCTGTCAAACCTTCCATCTGGTAAAGGTCTGCTTTCAGAGCCAAAGCCGAAACATACCAGTCACTGTCAGACTGGATTTCCTCTAGATAGGCAAATGCTTCCTCGATTTGACCATCCTCGCTAGCAATAGCTGCTAGATTAAGATGAACTTCTGGGAAATCCTCTACAATTTTCAGGTAAATTTCCTTGGCCTGAGGATAGAAACCAATTCCTTCTAGATAAGTGGCTAACTCATACAGAAGGTCACTTGGATCATTTTCTAAAGCTTTAACGAAATAGTGCTCAGCCTTGGTTAAATCTTGCTCCTCCAAGGCATGTAACATCTGTTGACTATTGTTCACTCTTGATTTCCTCTCCCTCTAGTTCATATAGGCCACTGACTACCTTATACCATTCAAAAATCGCTGAAATGACAACCTTAGCAGAGGCATAAACTGGAATACCGAGCAAGACTCCCCAGATACCAAACATAGAGCCCGAAGTTAACAAGACAAAGAGAACATTAATAGGATGGATGTTTAATTGACTTCCCAAAATCAATGGAGAGACAAAACGGCCTTCAATAGTTTGTTCTACGATAAAGACAATCACTACTTTTAAAAGCATGACTGGCCCAGCAATCAAGCCCAATACTAGAGCAGGAAGCATGGCTAAGAAGCTACCCAAATAAGGAACCAGATTTAAAATACCAGCAGTAACCCCCAACGTAACTGCATAGCGTAGACCAATGATTTTGAAGAAGATGATAAACATTACTGCTACAATAATAGCCACTGTTACTTGTCCTCTAACATAGTTGGACAACTGTTGATTCACATCTGACAAAACCTGTCCTACAGGTTCCTTCAATTTCGTTGGCATGAATTGGGTTAAATAGTTACGCAAGCCTTTCCCATCACGTAAAAGGTAAAAGAGCATGAAAGGAACGATAATCAAGGCAACAATCACTTGAGATGCCCCGCTAATAAATGCACTCACCCAATTGACTGCCTGAGATGAAACCTTACTTGCCCAAACTGTAGCCTGACTAGAGAAGTTTGTTAAAACTTGCTCTAATTGAGGTCTGAAATCATCTGGTAAACGCTTGGTGACCAAATCATTAACAACTCTGTCTGCATCTTCGAGATAGATTGGTACATTTCTTGCAAATGTTAAGACCTGACGTTGCAGATTTGGAATAGCCACTGCCAAGCCCCAAATGATAAAGAGAGCGATAATGACAAAGACAATACTGATTGCGATGACACGATTAATTTTGTGTTTCTCCATCCAATCAACAATAGGATTTAATAAATAATATAGCAAACCAGATAGGATGACTGGCAACATTACAACTGCCAAAAAGTCTAAAACAGGTGAAAATAAAAAACTAATCTTGCTTAAAATAAAAAGATTCAATCCCAATAATAAGGTTACCAAAAATACAGTTATTGCCTTGTTATCCAAAAACCACTTAAAAAACCAAGATAGGCTAAAATGTTTCTCTTTTTGCTCCATAAATACTTCCTTTCTATTATTCTCTCATTATACCATTTTTAAACCAAAATAACTCTTTTTTAAAGTGCTTACATTCCATTGAATTGCACCGCATAGCATATTATAAATCTATTTTGTGATATAATAGACTTATCTTTATAAAGAGGTAAAGTTATGAAAGAAACTGTTTATTTTGGAACTTATACACGTCGGACTTCCCAAGGGATTTACAAGGCAGACTTCGATACAGAAACTGGTCAGCTTTCAAATCTAGAACTTTTTGCAGCTGAGCCAAGTCCGACCTACCTTGCCTTTGACCAACACCAACATTTATACACTGTTGGTAGTCAAGACGATAAGGGGGGGATTGCAGCCTATCAAACTGATGGAACCTTATTAAATCATGTCGTGGAAGAAGGAGCTCCCCACTGTTATGTTGCCGTTGATGAAAAGCGTGATTTGGTGTACGCAGCAAACTACCACAAGGGACAGGTCCTTGTTTATAAACGTCAGGAAGATGGTCGTCTTCTACTTAGTGATGTGGATCAACACAGTGGCCAAGGTCCACATGAAAATCAAGCTTCTCCACATGTTCACTATACAGATTTAACACCTGACCACTATCTAGTGACTTGCGACTTGGGAACTGACCAAGTCATCACTTATGATCTTGATCAAGAAGGAAAATTATCTAAACTCTATACCTATCACAGCCAGCCAGGAGCAGGCTCACGCCATATTATTTTCCATAACCATTATAAAATTGCTTATCTCATTTGTGAACTTAATAGCACTATCGAGGTTCTAATCTACGATGGTGTTGGCGAATTTGAACGCATGCAAGTCATTTCAACTCTACCAGACGGTTATGAAGGCTTTAATGGTACTGCTGCTATTCGTCTCTCTAAAGACGGTAAATACCTCTACGCTTCTAACCGTGGTCATGATTCTATCGCAGTATATACAATCCTTGCGGACGGTAGTTTAGAGTTGTTAGAAATCGTTCCGACTCATGGTCAGACTCCACGTGATTTTGATTTGACACCGGATCAAGAATTTATCATTGCTATCCATCAAGACTCTGACAATGCAACCGTTTTTAAACGCAATCCTGAAACTGGTCGTCTTGCAGAACTTTCTAATGACTTCCATGTCCCAGAAGCGGTCTGCATCAGATTTGCTAATTAACATAATTATAACTGACCAACTAACGGAGCTACACACCAAAGACAAACATCATTTTAGTGTTTGTCTTTTTTATATCTACAAATTACTCCCCCAAAAAAAGATGGAACCTTTCTCAAAACAATTTTTCCATGAAAAGTAAAAATATTTCACAGCCATCATTTATTTGTCTCACACCTAACGGAGCTAGACGGACTAATAGTGACATAATGAAAAAGAACCTTGCAAAGCAAGATTCTTTTAGTGTCTGACTTAAATAATTGTTCTTCTGGGAACTAAATCGAATTAAGCTTCGATTTCTGTAACCATACCTGAACCAACAGTACGTCCACCCTCACGGATAGAGAATGTAGTACCTTGTTCTACGGCGATTGGGTGGATCAACTCAACGTCGATTGTCACGTTATCACCAGGCATTACCATTTCAGTACCTGCTGGAAGTTCGATTGAACCTGTAACGTCAGTAGTACGGAAGTAGAATTGTGGACGGTAGTTGTTGAAGAATGGAGTGTGACGTCCACCTTCTTCTTTAGTAAGGATGTAAACTTCACCTTTGAATTTAGTGTGTGGGTTGATTGAACCTGGTTTAGCGATAACTTGTCCACGTTCGATTTCATCACGTTGAACACCACGAAGAAGGACACCTACGTTATCTCCGGCAAGACCTTCGTCAAGTTGTTTACGGAACATTTCAACACCAGTAACAACTGCTTTTTGAGTTTCTTCTTTGATACCAACGATTTCGATTTCGTCGTTGACTTTAACGATACCACGGTCGATACGTCCTGAAGCAACTGTACCACGTCCAGTGATTGAGAATACGTCTTCGACTGGAAGAAGCAATGGTTTGTCAGTGTCACGTTCTGGTTCTGGGATGTACTCATCAACTGTGTTCATCAATTCCATAACGATGTCTTCGTATTTAGTGTCACCTTCAAGGGCTTTAAGAGCTGAACCTTGGATAACTGGAAGATCGTCACCTGGGAAGTCGTATTCTGACAATAGGTCACGGATTTCCATTTCAACCAATTCAAGCAATTCTTCGTCGTCAACCAAGTCAACTTTGTTCATGAAGACGATAAGGTGTTTAACACCAACCTGACGTGAAAGAAGGATGTGCTCACGAGTTTGTGGCATTGGTCCGTCAGTTGAAGCTACTACAAGGATAGCTCCGTCCATTTGAGCGGCACCAGTGATCATGTTTTTAACGTAGTCCGCGTGTCCTGGAGCGTCGATGTGAGCGTAGTGACGTTTTTCAGTTTCGTACTCAACGTGCGCAGTGTTGATTGTGATACCGCGTTCGCGTTCTTCTGGAGCAGCATCGATAGACGCATAGTCTTTAGGTTGGTTAACTGATGAAGGCAAGCGACGTGCCAAAACAGTTGTGATAGCTGCAGTTAGGGTAGTTTTACCGTGGTCAACGTGTCCGATAGTACCAATGTTAACGTGTGGTTTACTACGATCGTATTTTTCTTTTGCCATTTGAGTAAAAGCCTCCAATAAAATATATTTTATAGATAGACAGTAGGCAATACAGTCTAACTTTCCTTACTATTTTATCAAATTTCAGCTAAATTGCAAGTGTTTTACAAAGTTTTTGTGAATTATTCTTAATCTACTAATCTAAACGGCACTTCCACTCCTATCACTTGCCTAAATAAAAAGAAAAATCAGGAATTTCCTGACTTTTACTTAGCTAATTCTCTTTCTCGTTCTTTCATTATTTTATGATTTTCATACAAACGTGATAAAAACTTAGAAATTTCTTTCAAGATAGAATAGGTTGGTACTGCGACAATCATGCCAATGACACCATAGATATTACTTGATAACAAAAGTAATACTAAAATCGTAATTGGATGAACCTTCATTACCCCACCAACGATTCGAGGGTAGAGGATATTTCCATCTACTTGTTGAATAATCAGCATATAAACAACTGCAATCAGCATTCTATGAGGATCAGTAAAGACATTAGCGATAATCATTGGAATCAAGCCAATACTTGGTCCTACATAAGGAATGAGATTGGCTAATCCTGAAAAGATGGCGAAGACCAAAGCATATTTTAAACCAATAATACTATATCCAATAAAGGCCAAACACCCAATAATAATCGCATCAATTGCAACTCCACTAATATAGCGAGCAATTGTCGCATTCAAATTCTTTAATAGGCCTGCAATATGTAGCTTATCTCTCTTTAAAACAGTACGTTCAAGCATCGGCAAGAACTTGTTACCGTCTAACAAAAAATAAATTAAGAACACAGGGGTCATGATAATAATCAAAACGGTACTAAAGAGCGCAGATAAGACACTTCCAACACTATTCGTCACACTATTTAAGATATTTTGTAGAATATCTACATAGGATAGATTTAATTGTTGAATTGTCGCTTGAATATCTAAATTTTGAAAGGCTGGATAAGTAGATAAATCCACAATCAAATCTTGCAAACGACTATAAATTGTCTGACTTGTTGCTATCAAACTGGTCAACTGATTAATCAAAATCGGTAAAAGATAAACTACCCCAATAACTAGCCCCCAGACCAAGGTACACAAGGTTAGTAAAATACCAATGATACGGTTAATTTTGAAATACTTTTGTAAAAAATTTACAATAGGATTGGTCAAATAATATAAAAAACCACCTAAAAGAAAGGGAATCATTATAGTGTTTGCAACGCTTACAAAAGGTGTAATAATCGCTCCCATCTGTCTCCATAAATAGAAGATGATGGTTAATAGTAAAATCTCACTGGTCCAAAAAAATAATTTATTCTTACGAAACATGAAGTACCTCCATTCATCTATTTTACCACACTTTCAAAAAAGCTTCTTTCTTCTATCATGAAACTGGGAATATTTTTTTCTTTATGATAGAATAAACTTACTATGAAAAAAATAATTTTAACTCTTTTAAGCCTTTCCGTTATTGGCTCAGCATCTACTGTTGCTGCCCAAGATTTTAATATTGCTGCTAAACATGCAATTGCTGTTGAGGCGAATACTGGTAAAATTCTCTATGAGAAAGATGCAACCCAGCCAGTTGAAATTGCTTCAATCACAAAGTTAATTACTGTTTATCTTGTCTATGAAGCCTTGGAAAACGGCAGTATTACACTATCAACTCCGGTAGATATTTCTGATTATCCTTACAAATTAACGACAAATTCTGAAGCGAGTAACGTTCCTATGGAAGCTCGTAATTATACTGTCGAACAACTACTTGAGGCAACCCTGGTATCTAGCGCCAACAGTGCGGCTATTGCGCTAGCTGAGAAAATTGCTGGCTCAGAAAAAGATTTCGTCGATATGATGCGGGAAAAACTCTTGGAATGGGGAATTTCGGATGCAACTGTTGTCAATACGACGGGGCTTAACAATGAGAGTCTAGGTGATAACATTTACCCAGGCTCTAAAAAAGATGAGGAAAATAAGCTCAGTGCTTATGATGTCGCTATCGTTGCTCGCAACCTCATCAAAAAATACCCACAAGTCTTAGAAATCACGAAAAAACCTTCTTCTACTTTTGCTGGAATGACAATCACTTCTACCAATTACATGTTAGAGGGTATGCCTGCTTATCGCGGTGGTTTTGATGGATTAAAAACAGGGACCACAGATAAGGCTGGAGAGTCTTTTGTTGGTACTACTGTCGAAAAAGGCATGAGGGTTATCACAGTTGTTTTGAATGCGGATCATCAAGACAATAATCCTTACGCTCGCTTCACAGCTACATCTTCACTAATGGATTATATCTCTTCTACATTCACACTTCGCAAAATCGTTCAGAAAGGTGATGCCTATCAAGATAGCAAAGTCCCTGTACAAGACGGAAAAGAAGATACAGTCACTGCTGTTGCTAAAGATGATATCTCTCTAATTGAACGTATTGGGAATCAATCTTCTCAATCTGTTCAATTCACACCTGATTCTAAGGCAATTCCAGCACCACTTGAAGCCGGAACAGTGGTTGGACATTTGACTTATGAAGACTCAGACTTGATTGGTCAAGGTTACATCACCACAGAACGTCCTAGTTTTGAAATGGTAGCAGAAAAGAAAGTAGAAAAAGCCTTCTTCTTAAAAGTTTGGTGGAATCAGTTTATCCGCTTTATCAACGAGAAGCTATGATATAATAAACTTCTTAAAGCTAAAAAATAAATATTATGTTTAAAGAAAAAGAAGGGGAATCTGTATAATACAGAACTCCCTTCTTTTTTTAAACTTAATTTATTGATAGCAAAAATCCCCTAAATCTTAGATTAATACTATCTAAAATCTAGGGGATTGATTGTATAAATACTATTTTAAAATCTTGATTCTAGTTCATTTCTTTAAAGGCTGCTTCTGCATCCTCGTTGCTGATGACACCAAATTGAATCTTTCCAATCTTTCCTTGACTATCAATCAGGTATTCTGTAGGAATGCTTCGAATTTGATAAGCTTGGAAGGTGGCTCCTTTTGTGTCATAAAGTACTGGGATATCTTTATATCCTTGATCTTGGAACCATTGTGGAAATTGCTCGACAGTTTTTTCACCTTGAATTCCTGGTGCAATGACACTAAGAATTTCGAAATCACGATCTTGTTTCGCAGCTAATTCCATCAACTCAGGCATACTTTTCTTACATGGACCACACCATGAAGCCCAAAACTTCAAGTAGACTTTTTTCCCCTTATAATCAGATAACTTAACTTCTTTACCATCCATAGATTGCAAGGTGAAGTCTGGAGCCTCTTTTCCAACAGCAATTTGTTGTACAGGCGTTTGTTGCTGTTGTTTTGGGGATTGTTCTGGTGCTTGAGTCTTTTTAGTCTCTTCCTCGCCACAGGCCATCAATACAACTAGTGACAAGAGGCTTAAGCCAGCAAACATTACTTTTTTCATCTTTTTCTCCTTTATTCAAAAATACCAGCTAGAACATTTACTTGTCCTAATAGTAACAAAATTCCCATTAAAATAATGAGGAAACCACCAATTTTCTTCAGTAGCATCATATGGCGCTTGAGTTTACTAAAATAAGGCATCACTACGCCTGAAGCTAGAGCCAAGACCAAGAAAGGAATGGCCATTCCCAGAGTGTAAATAAGAGTATAGATAGCTCCTTGCCAAGCGCCATTACCTCCAGAAGCCGCAAGTGCTAAGACAGAACTTAAAACCGGCCCAATACAAGGCGTCCAACCAAAGCTAAAGGTAATACCAAGTAAAAAAGCTGACCAATAACGATTAGAATCTGATTTTTTAAAGGTAAAGCTTTTTTGAACCTCTAATTTCTTAAAATGAAAAATTTCCATCTGGTGAAGGCCCAAAATGATAATAATTGTTCCCATGACATATCGAAACCAATTTGCATAGAGAATATTACCAAAGTAACCAGCACCAAATCCTAAGATAAAGAAAATGAGAGAGATACCTGCAATAAAGCAAAGTGTTCGAATCAAACCTGACCAGGCAACTTTTTTCCCAAATAATGAAAAACTTTTTGCACTATCCTGATCATCCAATAAGATACCAGTATAGACAGGTAACAGAGGGAAAATGCAAGGGGAAAAGAAGGACAAGATCCCTGCTAGAAAAACAGAGATTGAAAATACTATCGTTTCCAATAAAGAACCAACTTTCTTAATAATTCTAATTCTATTTTACTATAATCAATTTTATTTGTATGATTTCTGCTACGCAAATTGAACTATGCAATCTTTTAATTATCTTTTATATCTCTAGACAATTCTAATTTTGCATCAGTTTTGCCCCATAAGAAAACATAAAAAATGAACTTGATAACTCAAGTTCATTTTTTTCTTATAGTCTATTTCCGACATTAATACGGTTAATGGCACGTTGCAAAGCAATCTTAGCACGACGTTCTTGGTCAATCAAGTGTTTGTCTTGTGCTTCTTCAATTTCACGCTCTGCTCGAAGTTTGGCACGTTCTGCACGACTAACGTCGATATCACGAGCACGTTCTGCAGAGTCAGCAACAATTGTGATAACGCCATTAGCAACTTCGATAACGCCTCCGTTCACTGCAATCCAGTTCACGTGATTTTCATCATCTACACGTTTAACCTTAACCTCATCAACTGCTAAAACTGCAATCATATTTTCATGTCGTGGCAAGATTCCCATCTCACCATCCAGAGTTCGAACTGATACAAAGCTGGCATGGTGATCATAGACGAGACCATCTGGTGTCACGATCTGGACAGTTAACTGAGCCATAGATCACCTCTTAAAATCCCATTTTTTCAGCTTTTGCAATCACATCTTCGATAGAACCTACACCACGGAAGGCATCTTCTGGCAAGTGGTCGTGCTTACCATCAAGTATTTCCTTAAAGCCACGAACAGTTTCAGCAACTGGAACATAAGAACCTGGCTGACCAGTAAATTGTTCCGCAACGTTGAAGTTTTGTGACAAGAAGAACTGGATACGACGGGCACGTGCAACCAAGGTCTTTTCTTCATCAGAAAGCTCATCCATACCAAGGATAGCGATGATATCTTGCAACTCATGGTAACGTTGAAGGACACGTTTTACTTCAGCAGCAACTGCATAGTGCTCTTCCCCAACGATTTCAGGTGCCAAGGCACGTGAGCTTGAAGCAAGTGGGTCAACGGCTGGGTAGATACCCAATTGTACCAACTTACGTTCCAAGTTAGTTGTTGAATCCAAGTGAGCAAAGGCTGTTGCTGGCGCTGGGTCAGTATAGTCATCCGCTGGCACATAGATAGCTTGGATAGAGGTTACAGAACCCTTCTTGGTTGATGTAATACGTTCTTGCAATTGACCCATTTCCGTAGCAAGTGTTGGTTGGTAACCAACGGCTGATGGCATACGACCCAAAAGGGCAGATACTTCTGAACCAGCCTGAGTGAAACGGAAGATATTATCGATAAAGAGAAGCACGTCTTGTCCTTCTACATCACGGAAGTATTCAGCGATTGTCAAACCAGTAAGGGCAACACGCATACGTGCTCCTGGTGGCTCATTCATCTGACCAAATACCATGGCTGTTTTCTCGATAACACCTGATTCTTTCATTTCCCAGTAAAGGTCATTCCCCTCACGAGTACGTTCCCCAACACCAGTAAATACTGAAATACCACCGTGTTCTTGGGCAATGTTGTGAATCAATTCTTGAATCAAGACAGTTTTACCAACTCCGGCACCACCGAAAAGTCCAACTTTACCACCTTTAAGGTAAGGGGCAAGAAGGTCGATAACCTTAATCCCTGTTTCAAGGATTTCAGAAGAGGTAGACAACTCATCAAAAGTTGGAGCTTTTTTATGAATTGGCTGACGCTCTGCATCTTCTGTAAAAGGAGCTTCCAAGTCAATGGTATCTCCCAAAACGTTGAAGACACGTCCCAAAGTTTCTTTACCTACTGGTACAGAGATTGGACGACCTGTGTCCAATACTTCCATTCCACGAGTCAAACCATCTGTTGATTCCATGGCGATAGTACGAACCATACCATCCCCCAACTCCAAGGCTACTTCAAGGACGATTTTTGTTTTTCTTTCGTCATTTTTGTAGACGACAAGTGCATTGTTAATCTCAGGAAGTTTTTCCCCTGCTGCAAACAAGACGTCTACAACGGGACCGATAACCTGAGCAATTTTACCTGAACTCATCTCCTTCTCCTATTCTATATAAGATACTGTCGGTCCCTAGCTTAACTAGGTCCTAAGTTCATTTTCATACGAGCTGGACTAGTGCCTATTCTAAGGCACTAGCTCCTGCTACGATTTCTGTAATTTCTTGTGTAATCTCCGCCTGTCTGGCACGGTTATACTGAATTGTCAAATCATTAATGACTTTCTTAGCATTATCTGTCGCTGTTTGCATGGCTGTCATACCCGCAGCATTTTCAGCTGTCTTAGCATCGATAATAGCCCCGTAAATCATACTTTCTGCAAACTGAGGTAATAACTGCTCCAAAATTTCTTCTCGGCTAGTTTCCAATTCAAAGGTCAAGCTGTAACTGTCATCTGCTTCATTTGGATCCAAGTCAACAATTGGAAGCATTTGTTCCACACGCATTTGACTGGTTAGCGTATTGACATGGTGGTTATAGCAGACATAGAGTTCATCAAAAAGTTCATTTTGGTACATTTCAACAGTTTTTGAAATAATCTTACGAACTTCATCAAAGCTAGGTTGATCTGCCAAGCCACGTAATTCATAAAGTGGTTGAATACCACGAGCCTTAAAGAAATCTGCTCCCATTCCACCAATACAGATCATTTCAAACCCTTTACCGTCTGGATGGTATTCCTCCTTCAACTCCATAACAGCTTTCAGAATAGAGGAATTATAACCTCCAACCAAACCGCGGTCTGAAGTAATGACGATATAGCCTGTCTTCTTAACTGGACGGCTAATCAACATCGGATTGGTTGAACTGCCAGCTCCATTCCCATGAAGAATATCCGTCAAAAGTTTACGAACTTTCTGAGCATAAACTTGGAAGTTGCGAGCAGCTTCTTCAGAACGACCTAGCTTAGCAGCTGATACCATCTGCATGGCATTAGTGATTTGACTCGTATTTTTTGTTGAGGCGATTTTTGTTTTAATATCATTTAGAGATACTGCCATCTGACACCTCTATTCTTATTGGAAGCTGGTTTGATTGAGAAACTCTGTAATCGCAGCATCCAAGACTGCTTCTTCTGGCAAGTCTTTTGTATCACGAATGGTTTCCAAAATCTCTGGATGTTGAGCATCAAAGAAGGCATGGAACTCTTCCTCGAAACGTACAATTTCATCTACTGGAACAGTATCCAAGAAACCATGTGTCAAAGCATAGAGAATGGTTACTTGTTTCTCAACAGGTAATGGTTTGTGAACAGGTTGTTTCAAGACTTCAACTGTACGACGTCCACGGTTCAACTTAGCCTGTGTTGCTGCGTCCAAATCAGAACCAAACTTAGTGAAGGCTTCCAACTCACGGTATGAAGCAAGGTCGATACGAAGAGTACCAGCAACCTTCTTCATAGCTTTGATTTGTGCAGAACCACCTACACGAGATACAGATGAACCCGCGTCAATGGCTGGACGAATACCCGCATTGAAGAGACCATCACCAAGGAAGATTTGTCCATCAGTGATTGAAATCACGTTAGTTGCGATATAGGCAGAGATATCTCCTGCTTGTGTCTCGATAAATGGTAGGGCTGTAATTGATCCACCACCAAGTTCATCAGAAACTTTAGCTGAGCGCTCAAGCAAACGGCTGTGAAGATAGAAAACATCCCCTGGGAAGGCTTCACGACCTGGAGGACGACGAAGCAAGAGAGACAGTTCACGATAAGCTACCGCTTGTTTTGAAAGATCATCATAAACGATCAAAACATGCTTACCTTGGTACATAAATTCTTCTGCCATGGCAACCCCAGCATAAGGAGCTAGGAAGAGCAATGGAGATGGTTGTGAAGCAGAGGCTGTCACAACGATTGTGTAGTCCAAGGCACCGTACTGACGTAGTGTTTCTACTTGCGTACGAACTGTTGATTCTTTTTGTCCAATCGCAACATAGATACAGATCATATCTTGACCTTTTTGGTTTAAGATGGTATCAATCGCAATGGTTGTTTTCCCTGTCTGACGGTCACCGATAATCAACTCACGTTGACCACGACCAATCGGTACAAGGGCGTCAATAGCTTTCAAACCAGTTTGCAATGGTTCTGATACAGACTTACGTTGCATAACACCAGGAGCTGGTGCTTCTACTGGACGAGTTTTATCAGTGTGGATTTCTCCAAGACCATCAACTGGACGACCAAGTGGATCCACAACACGACCAATCAGACTTTCACCTACTGGGACTTCCATGATTTTACCTGTACGGCGGATTGTATCGCCTTCACGGATATCTGTAAAGTCACCTAGGATGATAATACCGACGTCTGTTGACTCCAAGTTCTGAGCCATCCCATAAGAGCCGTTTTCAAAAATCAACAACTCTCCACTCATGGCATTTTCAAGGCCGTGAGCACGCGCGATACCGTCCCCGATATAGGTTACAACACCTGTTTCAGTCACATCAAAATTGGGTTTGAAATTTTCAATTTGTTGCTTAATTAAAGCGCTGATTTCTTGTGCGTTAATTGCCAAAAGAACACCACTTTCTATTTCAAATTTTCTTTAACAACTTTAAGTTGTTGTTTAATACTCACATCAATTGTCTTGTGATTGGCAAAAATGACAAAACCACCAATAAGACTTTCATCGATTTGTTCTTTTACACTCCTTACTTTCAGAGACATTTTTTTCTCAATCAAAGGGAGCAAGCGACTCTTCTGTTCATCAGTTAAAGGATGAGCTGACGTAATCGTCACTTCAAATCGATTTGTTTCTTTTTCAAGTCGGTTCAAGCAATCTACAAGAATATCATAAAAAAGATTTGCTCTGTGATTGTAGATAAGAACCTGAATAAAGTTTTGCAATAAAAGTGACACTGAATCTTGGAAGAACGCAATCGTTTTTTCCTTGTCAGACTCGTCTACTGCCACTTTTTTTAAAAAAGAAGGTAAACCTGTTTCTTCAGCAACTTGCTTGATTTGAGCTAAGTCTGAAAAGATACGGTCTTCTTCTCCTTTTTCTAAAACCAATTGGACAAAAGGCATGCTGTATTTTTCAATTACCTTTACTGTTTTCTTGTCCATTAAGCTTCTCCTAACTGATCGATATACTGATCAATGAGTTCTTTATGGGCATGACCGTCAAGGTTTTGTGAGATGATTTTACCAGCCAAGCTGATTGTCAAATCTGCTACCTCACCCTTAACGCTTTGTAAAGCTTCAGCTTTATTTTGAGCAATTTCTTGGTTCGCTTTTTCTTTCAAGCGTCCTGCTTCTAGCTTAGCATCTGCTAAAATACTAGCTTTACTTTTTTCAGCTGTTTCTTTCGCATTCTCAATGATTGTCTTAGCTTCTTTACGGCTACCAGCCAATTCATCTTCGCGTTTTTGAGCCAATACTTCTGCTTTTTGACGTGCTTGTTCAGCTCCGTCAATATCTGCTGCAATTTTTTCTGCTCTTTGTTCGAAAATACTAGTCAAATTTGACCAAGCGTATTTCTTAACCAAGACTAGCAAGAGAATAAAGGAACCAGCGATTAGTATAAAATCACCAAGTAATTCACCTACTGTTACATTCATAAACTACTCCTTTCTATTCTTCATCATTAATTTTATTTCCTAGGTACATTGAAGATAACAATGTAAATACATATGCTTGTACACAAGAAATAAAAACAGAAAATGCAGTCCAGATTAGATTTGTTCCAAAAGCAATAGGATACCAATAGAAGGCCTGATGAGAAAGTAGGACTAACATACTTGCCATCACTTCCCCTGCAAAGATATTACCAAAGACCCGCAATGCAAGTGAAAGGAGATTGGTAACTTCTTCCAAGAGATTCATTGGTGTCATAAAACCTGGTGTTACAAATGCTTTTAAATACTTTTTGATTCCACGACGACGAATTCCTTCTACGTGGGTCATTAAGATAATTGTAAAAGACAAGACCAAGTCAAATGACAAATTTGCTGTTGGTGAGGTCCAAAGATTTACACCATCTGTAGTCTGAATTCTAGCCATTAAGCCAATATTATTTGCAATGGCCATAAACAGGAATAAACAGAAATAAAAGAGAGAATAATCCTTTATCATTGGACCAAGGTTCGATTTTGTAAATCCAACAACAAAATCAAATAAATACTCTAATACATTTTGTTTTCCTGTGGGTCTCAAAGTCATATTTCGAGTTGCCCAATAAATAAAGCCAAAAATAAGTGCTACAGTCAACAAAGTCAAAACTACTATGGTTAAATTAAAGGTAACAGGACCAATATTGATGGTTGGATTAATACTTTCTTCCATCTAAAATCCTCCCTTTTTCAATTTATACTTCTTTTATTTGATGATAAATGAAAAGACAAGAGTAACGAAGAAAGTACCTTCAATAAAGGCAACCCCTAGGATCATCAAACTACGTAGTTCTGAGATGATATCTGGTTGGCGAGCAACTGATTTCAACAAACCGTTCATCAACATACCTTCACCAAGAGATACACCCATACAGGCAAGACATAGACCGAAAAATGTTAAATTCATGACGAATTCTCCTTTTAATTAAAATTTACTTACTTAGTTTAGTCCTAAAAATTGGATTTGTCAACTTTTTACTTACGTTGAAAGCGTTTAATGAAAATTATTTACAATTTTACTATTTTTAAGTCTATTATATAGAAAACTTTGGAAATAACTTGTAATAAATCCGTCCATTATCTAGGTCTTTCTGAAAAATAATGAAAAAATCCGAGATGGAATCTCGGATGAAAATTAATATATTTTCTTTAACCTAATGTTCTTTTAGTAAGTAGGATTAAAGGGGAAGCAACTAGAAAGCTTTCCTCTCCTGCACGCTTATTAAGCACGAACTGTGACGCTGGTTCCATCTTCCTTATAAAGATTGATGAGTCCTTCTTTGAGAGCTCGAACCATGTCTCCAGCTTGAACAGGTTGTGGAACCTTGATAGTCAAGAGTTCCATTGGATTAGGAGCACGGTCGATTTTATTGCCTTTGGCATCATGCAAATTTTCAATATAAGTTTCAAAATGACGGAAACCTGGGCCATAAAACTCAACTTGGTCGCCTTCGTTAATCACGTTCCGTTGACGAATAGTTGCTGTTTGTGTCGCCTCATCATAAGAAACTACCTCAGCGACAAACTTATACTCAGGAATTTTACGACGAGCACCAAATAACTGCTCATTTTCAGATGGTGTACCATAGTAGAAACCTGTTGCTAATTCACGTTGGGCAACCTTCCACATCTCATCCACCAAGTCTTGTTTGATAGCTTCAAACTTTTCAGGACTTTCAAGATATGCATCCACAGCCGCCTTGTAGCAGTTGGTTACTGTTGATACGTAGTGAATAGACTTCATACGTCCTTCGATTTTTAGACTGTCCACACCATTTTCAATCATATCCGGGATATGGTCAATCATAGACATATCAACGGCTGACATTGAAAATTCTTCTGGGATTTCCCCTTTCAAGCTCTTGCGTTCTTGACCAAATGGCATATCATAAAGGTCGTACTTCCAACGGCAAGACTGAGAACATCCACCACGGTTGGCATCACGCATACTCATGTGGTTTGAAAGAGTACAACGACCAGAGTATGAAATACACATGGCACCATGTACAAAGGCTTCAATCTCAACATCTGTACGTTTGCGAATTTCTGCCAATTCTTCCATTGAAACCTCACGCGCCAAAACGACACGAGTTAAGCCTAGTTCTTTCCAGAACTCAAGAGTTTCATAGTTAGTGGCACTTGCTTGGGTAGAGAGGTGGATTTCAAGACCTGGCGCTTCAGTCGCTGCAATCATAATCAAGGCTGGGTCAGATACGATCACTGCTGCAATCCCGATATCACGCAGTTTACGGAACCACTCACCAGCTCCCTTTTCATTTCCTTCGTGCATAACCATGTTGGCAGCTACATAGACCTTAGCTCCATACTTGGCCGCAAACTGGACGCCTTCTTCCATCTGTTCAAAGGTAAAGTTTCCTGCACGGCTGCGAAGACCATAGGCCTGACCACCGATAAAGACAGCATCTGCCCCATACTGAACAGCTACTTTTAGCTTCTCTAAAGTCCCTGCAGGTGATAATACCTCAGGACGTTTTAATGTTTTTGTCATGTTTTCTCCTATTTGCAATATAAAAGTTTGACGTTTTTCCTTCTCATTTTATAGTAAATAAGCCATAAAATCAAGCCTAGACAGATTGTTTTGACAATTCTAATCTTTTAGGAAACCAAAAAAACTAGCCTTTCTAGACTAGTTATTCTCAAGATAAAATTCAAAGCGTTCGCCTACATACTGACTTTTTACGTATTCAAATGCAGTACCATCTTCTAGGTAGGAAACCTGAGTTAGCCCAAGAATAGCATGTCCTTTTTCAACTTCCAAATAGTGGGCAATCTTTTCTTTAGCAAGACGAGCATAGATGGTCTGCTGTGATTTACCAATACGGTAGCCATGTTTTTGCAATGTTTGGAAGAAATGACTGGTGATTTCTTCTTTTTTAAAGTCCTTAATGAATTTTTCAGGAATAGAAGCAACTTCATAAACTAGAGGAACTTGGTCGGCATAGCGGACCCGTTCCATTCGGATAATATTCTCCGTTGGAGAAATTCCTAACTTTGCAACTTCCTGCTCATTGGGAATAGTTTTTCTGTAGGAAATGAGTTGGCTAGAGGGTACTTTACCTTGGGACTTAACAATTTCAGTAAAACTGGTTGTCCCTCGCATCTTTTCTTGTACACGTGTACTGGATACAAAGGTGCCACTTCCAACTCTGCGCTCTAAAACACCTTCTTCAACTAATAGAGATATAGCTTGGCGGAGGGTCATGCGACTGACCGTAAACTGCTCTGCTAAATCTCTTTCACTGGGAAGCCTCTCACCAATAGCCCAACGATGTTCGTCAATATCTTTTTTTATCTGATCATGGATTTTCATATAAGCAGGTAGCATATTTTTCACTTCATTTCTATCTTTTCTCTATTGTACCCCAATAAACTAGAAAAAGTCAATCTTCGCCTTGTTTAGTTGGTAATTCGCCCTTATTTGTGATAGAATATTGAAAAAAGATATTTCTTTTGAGAAAGGAAAAAGATGAGCAACATTTCAACTGATTTGCAAGATGTAGAAAAAATCATTGTATTGGACTATGGTAGCCAATACAACCAGCTGATTTCACGCCGTATCCGTGAGATTGGTGTTTTTTCAGAACTAAAGAGCCATAAAATTTCAGCTGCTGAAGTTCGTGAAATCAATCCTGTAGGAATCATCCTGTCAGGCGGACCAAACTCTGTATACGAAGATGGTTCATTCGATATTGACCCAGAAATCTTCGAACTTGGAATTCCAATTTTGGGAATCTGTTACGGTATGCAGTTGTTGACACATAAACTTGGAGGAAAAGTTGTTCCTGCAGGTGATGCTGGAAATCGTGAATACGGTCAATCAACTCTAACTCATACACCATCAGCTCTTTTTGAATCAACACCTGATGAACAGACTGTTCTGATGAGCCATGGTGATGCGGTTACTGAGATTCCTTCTGACTTTGTTCGTACAGGTACATCAGCTGACTGCCCATACGCAGCCATTGAAAACCCTGATAAACATATTTACGGTATCCAATTCCACCCAGAAGTTCGTCATTCTGTATACGGAAATGATATCCTTCGTAACTTTGCTCTTAACATCTGTAAGGCTAAAGGCGACTGGTCAATGGATAACTTCATTGACATGCAGATCCAAAAAATCCGTGAAACAGTCGGTGATAAACGTGTCCTTCTTGGTCTATCAGGTGGAGTTGACTCATCTGTCGTTGGGGTTCTTCTCCAAAAGGCTATTGGCGATCAATTGATCTGTATCTTCGTAGACCACGGTCTTCTTCGTAAAGGAGAAGCGGACCAAGTTATGGACATGCTTGGTGGTAAGTTTGGTTTGAATATCGTCAAAGCGGACGCTGCTAAACGTTTCCTTGATAAACTTGCAGGAGTTTCTGACCCTGAACAAAAACGTAAAATCATCGGTAACGAGTTTGTTTATGTCTTTGATGACGAAGCAAGCAAGCTCAAAGATGTGAAATTCCTTGCTCAAGGTACCTTATATACAGACGTTATCGAGTCTGGTACAGATACAGCTCAAACTATCAAGTCACACCACAACGTGGGTGGTCTTCCGGAAGACATGCAATTTGAATTGATCGAACCACTCAACACTCTCTATAAAGATGAAGTTCGTGCCCTTGGTACAGAGCTTGGTATGCCAGAGCATATCGTATGGCGCCAACCATTCCCAGGACCAGGACTTGCTATCCGTGTTATGGGTGAAATCACTGAAGAAAAGCTAAAAACAGTTCGTGAGTCAGACGCTATTCTTCGTGAGGAAATTGCTAAAGCAGGTCTTGACCGCGATATCTGGCAATACTTCACTGTTAATACAGGCGTTCGTTCAGTTGGTGTTATGGGTGACGGTCGTACTTATGACTACACGATTGCAATCCGTGCTATCACCTCTATCGATGGTATGACAGCTGACTTTGCCAAAATTCCTTGGGATGTCCTTCAAAAGATTTCTGTACGTATCGTAAACGAAGTGGACCACGTTAACCGTATCGTCTACGATATTACAAGTAAACCACCAGCAACAGTTGAGTGGGAATAGAGTTAATGAGTTAAAAAAAGCCTAGAAATCAATATTTCTAAGGCTTTTTATTTTGCTTTAACAACAATTTAACAACAAAAACTATTTTTCAGTATTTAAACCTAATATCATTTTAACCTTTTTGGTACTTTCTATATACATACCTTTCTTAGACTCGCTAACAATTCTAGCATAGTCTCTATTATCTTCAGACAATTCATAAATACGATAAAAATTATTATTAAATTAAACCCCACTAATCAAATCATTTTCTTCATTCATTATTTCATCGCTACATCAAGTTTCTGAATATATTTCTATTAAACCTTCATAAACAGTTAAACAATAAACCCTGATTAATCAATTTTTAAATGTATCTTACCCTTTACTACATCCGGTATATGCTTTGAAGTAATTTCATATTCGACAGTTTGAGGTACATTTTCAAACATTAGTATCGATGGAAATGCCATTGAGGAGTTATATTTCAAATACTCAATGCCAAATCTTAAAATATCAAATTCTGAATTTGTAAAATATTTCTATATAAATATGTGGTCTAAAGAGTTTTTATAGTTGTATTTTTGATCTTCATAACTGGGTTTTGTAGTATATGTGAGAAGCGGATTAATATTAATTCTTTCTAAATTTGATGAGATTATTTGAAAATAAGCGTAAGCATCAACTGAGTCACTTTCTTCAATTTTAAATAGCAATTCATCTAACTCAATTTCCTGTATCTCCTAATTTATGTTCTCCCCTGGATAAAGTAAGTTATTATGTTTTAATAGACAACCTTTTGGTACCATCAGTTTTATATCGATATCTTCATCATATGTTTTACCTAAGTTAGAAACGATTAGTTCGACAAATTTAATGTTATCTATGTATGTGAAATATTAAATGTACTCTTTGTAAGATATTATTTCCCAATATAATTTGTTTAATTTAGAAAAGCGTTTCTTTTCCTTGTCAGACCCTATATACGAAGGACCACTGTTACCGAAAGTAATTTGTACCTGAAGTTTATGTTTCATTAAATTCCCTAAATACCAAAAATTTTCATGTAGTTTGATTTGGTTTTCTTTAGCGAAATCATTTATAGTATATTTGAATTTATCACTAATGGCCACAGAATCAGCTATTTTATAAAGAAAATCAACATTCGCATCTTCTTTTGAAGGCATAGTCAACATTTTACTTTTATCTTCTAATATATCTGCTTCTTCAGAAATTACGGTACTGTTTAGTTCATCTATATATTCGTTAATCTTACTTTGCTTTTCATTGATAAATTTTGACTCCAGTAAACTAAATTGTTTAGGTAAAACATTTTCGTCAGATAATGTATTTTTATCCCTTATTGTCACAAACGGTTTTATATTTTCGTTTTGATAAGTTTCTTTTTCTGAAATTAATTTTAAAAAATAAAGTGATAGATGATTTGTAAAAAGCCTTTGAAAATCACTCTCGTCATTAACTATAAAAAATATCCCTCTATCTTTATATCTTTCTTTAAATTCTTGCACTTTTTCATATTGCTTAATGTCTATATTAGACGGATTTATCGGAGCTTCTAAAAAGTACATAAAAACTTGTTTATCAGCTGATAGCATCTCCTCAATTTCTTCTTCCATTCCTGATCCATAATTATCTGTTGCTGTACCAAATCTTGTCCAAAATATAGCAACAGCTGCATCACATTCTCTAACAATTTGCTTATTCAATAATTCCTGTGGTTTATCACCTGATTCAGGAAAACTATCCGTTGACCAATGCTTGATTGATACTTGTATATTATTCAAACTACCATATAGTTTATTAAAATTATCAACAGCTTCCTTAATTAATTGAAGATAGCCAGTAACATCCCCGGGACACGAAATTAATAAATCGTAAATAGTCACTCCTTCTCTTGGCATCCATGTATCCTCCGGAAATTTAATACTATACAAATTTAACCTATTGTAATTATAAAGCAAAAAAACAGCAAAATCAAATTCTCTTACTGTTTTATTGGTTATAAACAATTGGAAATGAATGTTTTAGAACAAAGGTATCTACAACACAAAAGAGTAAATTAGGCTATGTTAATAGCATTTATCCCTTAGCGACTGCTCTTGTAAAAACTTATGGCAATGATGTAAAGCCATATTGGAAAAAAGATGATATTAATAAGGCAACAGAGAAAGCCAGTAATCGTATAGTGAGATTTATCTTTGGATAAAAAATAGTGTAGGCTGAAGAGAATTCTTTAAAACTAGCTTGCTACAATTATTCTTTGTCAGATTTAAATGAAGTAACAATAGAAAATAAGAACGGAAATAGATTTTCCTGTAAGATAATACCGCTGGATCATGAACTTCAGTGGTATTATTTTTTATGATCTCAATATTAGGAAAATTTTTCAACCTCTACTCCTCTTTTTAAATACCTGAAACCATGCTATAATATAGTAAGTATAGCTCCAATAATCTGATTATAAAAGTCAGCGATAAAGATTTCTTACATCATCCGTAAGTATTATTCTACTCTGATTCATATTATAATGAAAGTAACAAAAAATGGAGGTGTTTCACATGGAAACCATTTTACGAGTAGAATCATTAAAAAAGTATTATGGGAAAGGTCCCAATATTACCAAAGCCTTGGATGGCATATCTTTTCAAGTTGGAAAAGGTGAGTTCTTAGGAATTATGGGGAGTAGCGGTTCTGGGAAAACAACCCTTCTTAACTGTCTAGCCACAATCATCAAGCCAACTGACGGTTCCATTCAAATGCAAGGAAAAGATTTAGGTCAGTTAAAAGGGAACCATTTGGCTGATTATCGTGGCAAGGAAATTGGCTATCTCTTCCAGAATTTTGAGCTTTTGGACAATCTGACTGCCAAAGAGAATATTTTACTTCCCTTATCTTTGCACAAGGTCGATGCCAACGAAAGCAAGGTTCGGTTAGAATTACTTTCCCAATATCTGGATATTTCTGAACTTCTGGATAAGTTCCCTTCTCAATTATCAGGTGGTCAACGGCAAAGGGTAGCTGCTGCGCGCGCCTTAATTTTAGACCCTAAGATTGTATTTGCGGACGAGCCCACAGGGGCTTTGGATTCAAAAAATGCGACCATTTTGATGCAAAAATTATCCGAAATGAATCAAGTGGAAGAAACCACCATTCTCATGGTGACCCACGATTCCGTAGCAGCCAGCTTTTGCAACCGCATCTTGTTTATCCAAGATGGAAAACTATTCCATGAAATCCGTCGCGATTATCCAAGAGAAAGTCAAGAAGACTTCTACCACAGAATACTAAAGGTCATGGCTGCACTAGCTGGAGGTGATGGTAATGTTTTCTAAATTAGTCTCAAGAAATAGCAAGAGAGATCGAAAAAATAACGGCTTGTATTTCAGTTCTATGGTTCTGTCTATTATCTCCTTTTACATCATCCTTTCTTTGTCTCATCAAGATGTGATGCACTTTCTAAAACAAATAGAAAGTGACGCTGTAAATAAACTCTTTAGCATGATTCCCATTCTTTATGTAGCAACGCTCTTTATTCTCTTTTTTCTAGTCTACTTCTCAAGCAGTATGCAGATGGAAAGGAGAAAACATGAATTTGGTGTCTATCTCACACTGGGAATGCAAAGAAGCAAACTGTTCTTGCTACTTCTGCTCGAGGATTTGAGAAACAGTGTCCTTGCCCTTGGAATAGGCCTTCCTATTTCCATCTTAATTTCAGAATTGATTAGCCTAATAACCGCTAAAATTGTGGGACTAGGGATTATTGAACATCAATTTTCTCTATCTACCACAGCTCTACTCTATACAGTCATCGGCTTCCTAGCCGTAAAATTAGCTGTTTTTGTCCTTTTAAGTGCAAAGACTGCCAATATGGAAATCGGAAACCTGCTCGCCTATTCTCCTTCTGGGATGAAGAAACTACTCCCCAAGGGGGTGTACCTTCTTGCTTCTGTCCTCGGAATTTTGCTTCTAGGAACAGCCTATTACATGGGTATGAGTGGACGAGCTTGGGAAAATGTCATAACAATGGGCATCACCGTTCTCTTAGGAACTCTGGGAACTATCCTACTCTTCTTTGGTATGCGTTTATTTATAGACTTTTTGGTCAAGCTTGGAAACAATCGAAAACTTCATGCCTATAATTTTAGACAGATTCAGGAATTAGTTATCCAACGCTCAACTATACTGGCTGTCTGCTCCCTCTTAATTTTCTCTGCCTTGTGCCTCTTTGGAGCAGGTGTGGCCATTACAAGCGGCAATCCAGGCAATCAAACCCACGTATTGGATTATACATTTAGAGATATCAAGCAGGAAACAGATGAAAATCTTGATGTAAATGCAGTTAAAAAAGAGCTTGAAGCTGCCGGACTAGTATCACAGTTTTCAAAGATTCTGCAAATTAAAGTAGGCCAAACTAAAGAACACGAATCCGTGTCCTTTGAAGAGGTCATCAAGGAGTTGAAAAATCAAAAAGACAACAAGAACAAGGAAATTTTGCTCCATAAATTTAAACAGTCTACTAATTCCCACCTCATACCAGTTTCCGAATACAATGAACTTAAAAAGGCTGCCAATCTTCCTCCTCTAGAACTAACTAATAAGGAAGCATATTTGTATATGGGGAAAGATTTTCTGCCAGATGAAAGTCTCGTCAACTCTGTCCTAAAGACAAAGCCTCAAATCAAAGTCATTGGAAATGATGTAAAATTGATTGGCGAAGTGGAGTCTTTGCCAATCGTAACGGATCATGAGATAACCCTCTCTGTCGCTCTCATAGTTCCAGATGAGATTTTTATGAGCTATACAGACGGTCGCTATTCGAACTATGTTAGCGGTATCTTGGCTCCTGAGCTAGTCAAAGAAAAAGGCTTGATAAGAGCTATCTCAGATACCAATGAAAAGCTAAATCAAACCTCTCTTGGCTATGAAAGCTATATACAAAATATGGGAAGACAATTGTTTTACATTATCTCTGCCAGCTATGTCACCATCTATCTGTCTATCATCTTCCTTGTTGTCGCAAATACAATTATCGGCGTTCAGTTTTTGATGGGACAAAGACAATCCTATAGACGATACCAGACCTTAATCCATCTTGGTGCCAACTACGAAACTCTTTGTAAATCGTCAGAAAAGCAAGTCAACTGGTATTTCGGTCTACCAATAGCCCTTGCACTTATCAGTAGTAGCTTCGGAGTGAGCTCCCTCCTCACAGGAATAGTGCCCACTAGCGCAAGAATGGTTATGGGGCAGAGATTTATCACAGCCATGCTGATCGTACTGCTCTTAGCTGGCTTTGAAGTCATCTATATCAGAATTGTAAAGAAAAATAGCAACAAGTACTTATTGTCATTAATGGAACCCAAAAGAGATGAATAAGGTAGAATAAAATAGGAAAAGGAGGAACCGATATGAAGCATATTCTGGTTATTGAAGATGAATCCTTGATTCGAGATGAAATTGTCATCTTGTTAGAGAAAGCGGGTTATCAAGTTGATAAGTTGACTGACTTCAAAGATACAAGCCAGCAAGTGCTACAATACGATACAGATCTAATCATACTGGATTTGAATTTGCCAGGAGAAACAGGTTTTCAAATTTGTAAAAATCTCAAGTCAAAACGCTCTGTCCCTATATTGGTTCTCACTTCCCGTGAACAATTAAAAGATGAAATCTACGCCCTGAAATTAGGGGCAGATGAGTATCTAACAAAGCCTTTCAAGAAAGAAAGATTTTTGGCACGTATAGAAAATATCTTGAAACGCTATGAAGGCAGACAAAATCTACTTGAAAAAGATAATTTTCTGCTGGATAGACAGACCTATACCCTTTATATCAATGGACACTCGATTTTACTCCCCCAAAATCAAGGGAAATTGTTAGAAACTTTATTAGTGGCAACTAATTCTGTCGTCACAAAAGAAGAACTAAGCATGAAACTGTGGAATACAACTGAGTTCATCGATGAAAATGCCCTTCAAGTAAATATTGCAAGACTCAAAAAGGTGATGAAACAGGCTGGTATTGCACTTCAAGTCAAGTCCGTCAGAGGCATCGGTTACAAATTGGAAGAGGAAAGGGAATATGAAACAGAATCCTAAATATTTGGCTACCTATCTGCCTTGGTTACTTGTTCTCTTAGCATTTGATCTATTCACAGCTGTCCTGCTTTGGCTTTCAGACGTGAGAAAGTTTCAAGCCCTCATCATTCTCTATCTTTTAGCTACTGTCCTGCTCTTTTTCATCCTATCATTCCTACTGATAAGAAAAGAAAGAAAAAAATCCGCTGCCTATAAAGCCTTCATAGCCAATCCCAAAGTCGATACTGAGCTGGAATTATTGCGTTTATCAAGTTCCTCAGAGAAAGAAAGCATCGAAGAAATCGCAAATGCGCTTTACCAAAGGCAAGCGGAAATAGGAAAGCTCAACTCATTACTAGCCGAATACGAGGACTATGTTGAAAAATGGGCTCATGAAATCAAACTCCCTCTATCGCTTCTTTCCCTCCTTTTGGACAATCAAAGTGACCAGTTGCCAAAGGATACAACTTTTAAGTTGGACTATGTGAAAAATCAAATCCAAGGAAATGTATCACAGATACTATTCTATTACAGGGTGAAAAGTGAAAAAAATGATTTTCTATTTGAAGACCTTGACCTCCAAGAGTGTATCCAAGATCTTTTGGAAAACTTTGATCCCTTGCTCAAAGAAAAGAAATTTACGATTCAGCTAGAGAACATACAAGGAATCTGCTACACCGATCAACGCAGTTTTGAATTTATCCTCTCTCAAATACTCGCCAACGCCCTTAAATATAGCTCTGACAAGCCCGAACTCAGTATTTCTATGTCAAAAGATAAGGGGCGCACAAGTCTGATTATTAGGGATAATGGTTGCGGAGTTAAAGCTTGTGACCTTCCTCATATCTTTGAAAAAGGCTTTACAGGTGATTCAGGTGATACAAGGAAAAAATCAACAGGTATGGGGCTCTATCTAGTCAAACAATTAGCAGATGCTTTAAAAATCGAAATCACAGTAAAATCCGAATGGACGCAAGGATTTGAAATCTCTCTTTCTATTTAGTCAATTTTTCGATTAAGAAAATTGCCTAATCATAGAAAGTACATATGCTATATAAAAAGGAAAGCACTTCTGCTTTCCTTTTTTATTTGCGTTTCTTCTTCGCTTTCTTCATTTTGTTAGCCATGCGTTTCATGGACTGTTTCATAGCAAATTCACCGATTTTACCTTTTAGTCCACCACCAAACATCTGGCTCATATCTGGCATTCCCGCTCCTCCTAGAGCTGATAAGTCAGGCATACCACCTTGTCCCATCATTCCTTCAAGGGCAGACATATCCATTCCTCCCATATTTGGCATATTTTTAGGAAGATTGTTTGGATTGATTCCCATCTGCTTCATCATCTTGTTCATATCTCCAGACATAACACCTTGCATGAGCTGTTTAGCCTGGTTAAAGTCTTTGATGAATTTATTGACTTCGACAAAGGTATTTCCAGAACCTGCAGCGATACGACGGCGACGGCTTGGATTTAGCAAATCTGGATTTTCACGTTCTTCAGGTGTCATTGAAGATACGATGGCACGTTTACGAGCAATCTGACGCTCATCTACCTTCATGTTTTGAAGAGCTGGATTGTTGGCCATACCTGGAATCATCTTGAGCAAGTCTTCCATCGGCCCCATGTTTTGCACCTGATCCAACTGATCAATGAAATCATTGAAATCAAAGGTGTTTTCACGCATCTTCTCAGCCATTTCAAGGGCTTTTTGCTCATCGTATTCTTGAGAAGCTTTCTCAATCAAAGTGAGCATATCCCCCATACCAAGGATACGGCTAGACATGCGATCTGGGTGGAAGGTTTCGATATCTGTAATTTTTTCACCTGTACCAGTGAACTTGATTGGTTTTCCAGTGATGTGACGAACCGATAGAGCCGCACCACCACGAGTATCCCCATCAATCTTGGTAAGGATGACCCCAGTGACTTCCAACTGAGCATTAAACTCACGCGCAACATTGGCCGCTTCTTGACCAATCATGGCATCAACCACGAGGAGAATTTCGTTTGGTTGAGCCAATGCTTTTACGTCACGAAGTTCATTCATCAAAAGCTCATCAATCTGCAAACGACCTGCCGTATCAATCAAGACATAGTCATTATGATTAGCTTGGGCTTGTTCCAAACCTTGACGAACAATCTCAACAGCTGGAACCTCTGTTCCAAGAGCGAAAACCGGCACATCAATCTGTTGACCCAGAGTTTTCAACTGGTCAATAGCCGCAGGACGATAAATATCCGCCGCAATCATCAAAGGACGAGCATTTTCTTCTTTCTTGAGTTTATTGGCCAATTTA
Source organism: Streptococcus mitis (assembly GCF_003942765.1). Lineage (GTDB taxonomy): Bacteria > Bacillota > Bacilli > Lactobacillales > Streptococcaceae > Streptococcus > Streptococcus mitis_BE. The sequence goes on along the minus strand of NZ_RJNW01000003.1, from coordinate 189,680 downwards.
CCAGCAAAAGTTGTTTTACCAGCCCCCTGTAAACCAACCATCATGATGATTGTAGGAATCTTAGGTGACTTGATAATTTCTGCCGTATCAGAACCTAAAACGGCTGTCAGTTCCTCATCAACGATTTTAATAATTTGTTGCGCAGGATTAAGGGTATCAATGACCTCATGCCCAACTGCACGCTCACGAACTTTCTTGATAAAGTCCTTTACAACAGGCAAGGCAACGTCGGCCTCAAGCAAGGCCAAGCGAATTTCTTTGGTTGCCTCTTGGACATCAGATTCAGAGATTTTTCCTTTTTTACGTAGATTTTTAAAGACGTTCTGTAAACGTTCTGTTAAACTTTCAAATGCCATTTTTCTTCCTCTTATTCTCTATTATCAATGCTTGTTAAAATTTCTATCTGCTCCTTCAGAAAGTCATCCTTGGGATAGCGCTCCAAAATCTGGTCAAAAATCTGACTGCGGACAATGTAGTCAGAGTACATGTGCAATTTCATCTCATAATCTTCCAGAATCTTTTCTGTCCGCTTGATATTATCATAAACAGCCTGACGACTGACACCAAATTCCTCGGCAATTTCAGCAAGGCTATAATCATCAGCGTAGTAGAGCTCGATATAATTCATTTGCTTATCTGTCAAAAGCGCCGCATAAAATTCAAAGAGCGCATTCATACGGTTGGTTTTTTCGATTTCCATAACTTTTATTATACCAAAAAATCTATTATACTTCTACATTAGAAGTCATTCTAATAAAGATAGAAAAATAAAGGTAAGTTCTAAAAGCAACTTCCACATGACTTTTCAACGTAGAATTTTTTTCGATTTTCGCTTTCTTTTGAGGGGCAAGCGACTTTTTCCCCGTGTTTTTTCAGATCCAAGCCAATGTCAACTTCCAGTTGCCACTCATGAACCCAACTTACTTGCCTAGAACTTAGTGAGTATATTTGTGGTTATTGTCTGCGACCATACATAATACGAATCCCATCAATGAAAATCTCAGTTTAGTCAACAAAGAAAAGTCCTTAGAAACTTGTAGTCTAAGGACTTTGTCTTTCAACTGACTTTAGTGTTTTACTTTTACCCAATCACACTTCCGTTTGGTACAGCTGAATCAACTGTAAGAAGGGTTAATTGTCCATCATGTTCAGCTGAGAGAATCATCCCTTGACTGACATATTTCTTCATCATCTTGCGTGGTTTGAGATTGGCAACGATTTGAACTTTCTTGCCGACCAATTCTTGTTCGTTTGGATAGTATTTTGCAATCCCAGAAAGAATTTGACGATCTTCACCATCGCCAGCATCCAAGCGGAATTGAAGCAACTTATCTGAACCTTCTACTTTAGACACTTCTTTGACTTCTGCGACACGGATTTCGACCTTGTCAAAGTCTTCAAACTTGATTTCTTCCTTGTTTAGTTTGAGTTCAACTTCGTCTGGGTTCCACTCTTTTTCGACTGCTGGTTTGTTGCCTTCCATTTGTTCCTTGATATAGGCGATTTCTTCTTCCATATCCAGACGTGGGAAGATTGGTGTTCCTTTGGCAACTACAGTCACATCTTCTGGGAAGTCAGCCAAGCTCAAGTTTTCAAGACTTGCTACTTCTTCCAAGCCAAGTTGATTCAAGACTGCACGACTTGTTTCCATCATAAATGGCTCAATCAAGTGAGCAACGACACGAAGGCTAGCTGCCAAGTGACTCATGACACTTGCCAATTGATCTCGAAGTGCTTCATCCTTTGCCAAGACCCACGGTGCTGTCTCGTCGATGTATTTATTGGTACGAGAGATCAGAGTCCAGACTGCTTCAAGTGCACGTGGATAGTCAACTGCTTCCATGTAGGTGTGGTAGTCAGCGATTGATTGTTCTACAACCTCAGCAAGAGCATGGTCAAACTCTGTTACACCCTCTACATAGACTGGAATTTGTCCATCAAAGTACTTGTTAATCATAGAAACCGTACGATTGAGGAGGTTCCCAAGGTCATTGGCCAATTCGTAGTTAATACGGCCAACGTAGTCTTCAGGAGTAAAGGTTCCGTCTGAACCAACTGGAAGGCTACGCATGAGATAGTAACGAAGTGGATCTAGTCCATAACGCTCTACCAACATTTCAGGGTAAACGACATTCCCTTTTGACTTAGACATTTTACCGTCTTTCATGACGAACCAACCGTGAGCAATCAAACGATCTGGCAATTTGATATCCAACATCATAAGAAGGATTGGCCAGTAAATCGAGTGGAAACGAAGGATGTCTTTTCCTACCATGTGGAAGACTGTGCCATTCCAGAATTTGTCAAAGTTACCATGTTCGTCTTGACCGTAGCCAAGAGCTGTCACATAGTTAAGAAGAGCATCAATCCAAACGTATACAACGTGTTTAGGATTTGATGGTACTGGAACACCCCATGTAAAGGTTGTACGAGAAACCGCCAAATCCTCTAAACCTGGCTCGATGAAGTTGCGAAGCATTTCATTCAGACGACCATCTGGAGTGATAAATTCAGGATGGGACTTGAAAAAGTCTACCAAACGATCTTGGTATTTGCTGAGGCGAAGGAAGTATGATTCTTCAGAAACCCATTCCACTTCGTGACCTGACGGAGCGATTCCTCCGGTTACATTTCCAGCTTCATCACGGAAAACTTCCGCAAGCTGGCTTTCTGTAAAGAATTCCTCATCTGAGACTGAATACCAACCAGAGTATTCACCCAAATAGATATCATCTTGAGCAAGCAAGCGCTCAAAGACCTGTGCGACAACTTTTTCATGGTAGTCATCAGTTGTACGGATAAATTTATCGTATGAAATATCTAGTAATTGCCAGAGTTCTTTGACTCCAACTGCCATCCCATCAACATAGGCTTGAGGTGTGATGCCAGCTTCTTCCGCTTTTTGTTGGATTTTCTGACCATGCTCATCAAGACCTGTCAGATAAAAGACATCGTAGCCCATCAGGCGTTTGTAACGTGCTAGGACATCACAGGCGATGGTTGTGTAGGCAGATCCGATATGCAGTTTACCAGATGGATAGTAAATCGGCGTTGTAATATAAAAATTCTTTTCAGACATAATTTTTCCTTTCCAGGCAAATGAAACCTGTTTTTCTAACACTTCATTATATCACATTTTTAAGGATTTTCGATAGGGAAATCTATATAAAAACAAGATAGACGAGTGTCCATCTTGTTGATTTTATTCATAACGAAGGGCTTCAATTGGATCAAGTTTCGATGCCTTGTTGGCTGGCAAAACTCCAAAAATCATACCCACACTAGCCGAAACTGCAAGACTAAATAGGGCAACCGGGATTGATACTCCCACTTCTATACCAGCTATCAAACCTTGCAAGAGTAGACCAGCTATAGCTGTTAAGCCTGTCGCAATGGTTAGACCAATGACTCCACCAAGCAAGGTCAAAATCATGGATTCAATCAAAAACTGAATTAAAATATTGGCACGCGTTGCACCCAAAGCCTTACGGAGACCAATCTCACGCGTACGCTCCGTCACCGAAACCAGCATGATGTTCATAACACCAGTCCCACCAACAAAGAGGGAAATCCCCGCAATGGCGCTAATAATCGTAGTTATAAATCCAAAAAGTTGTTGTACTTCTTGGAAGGCTGCAGTCGCATCTGCCACCTGATACTCCCCTTGCTGAAGACCAGCAATCTCGGTCATTTTTCTAGCTAATTCTGGTCCTACAGTTGGTGTCAAACTGGTATCATTAACTCGGAAAACAATATCAGAAATTTCATCCATATTGAAGTTATTGGCAAGAGAAATATTAGTCGTAATGGGAAGTCCACCAATACCAAATGTCTTGACAGCCTTGGCTTCATCGCTAGTATAGACACCAATGACACGATAACTAAAGCCACCAACATCTATAATCTTGTTAACAGCTTCTTGAGCAGATCCAAACAGGCTATTAGCAAGTTCCTGGTCTAGCAAAATGACACTGGCCACATCTTTATAATCCTGAGCTATAAGACTACGACCTGCAACAATTTCATTTTCAACCGCCTTCATGTATGTAATATTTCCACCTGTCAAGCTAGCGCGCTCAACCTTTTTATCTTTATAAGACAGGGTGGTATTTGTCGAGTTGGTTACATAGTAACTATCCACACCCTTAAGTTTGGCCGCCTCCTTAACCCAAGCTTCTTGCGGTTTTGGTGGTTCCACAGGAACATCCTCTTCTTTACCAGAGACCGTCAAAGCTGATTGCTTTTGGGTAAAAGAACCGTCTTTACTTTTAATAGGCGAGAAAAAGACATGAATATTCTTCTGTGACTTGGTCATATTTTTATTAACCTGACGAGACATAGAATCTCCCAGAGCCATAATCACAACAACTGATGACACACCAATGATAATCCCAATCATAGTGAGAAATGAGCGCATCTTGTGGGCCATGATAGATGAAAAGGCAAATTTCAGATTCTGCATCTTAGTTTTCCTCCTTTTCTAACTGAGCACTATCAGATGAAATAACTCCATCTCGAATGACAATCTGGCGTTTGGCATAAGCAGCGATCTCAGGCTCATGCGTTACCATGATAATGGTTTTTCCTTCTTTATTTAGTTCAACCAATAGTTGCATGATTTGGTTACCTGTTTTGGTATCCAAGGCTCCTGTCGGTTCGTCCGCTAGAATAATAGAAGGATTGTTTACCAAGGCACGCGCAATAGCTACACGTTGCTTTTGACCACCAGATAATTCCGAAGGCAAATGGTGACTACGTTCTGTCAACTCAACCTTATCTAGATACTCCTCAGCTAACTTGCGACGTTTTGAAGCCGAAACTCCCGCATAAATCAAGGGCAATTCTACGTTTTGCAGAGCATTCAGTTTGGATAGAAGAAAGAACTGCTGAAAGACAAAACCGATTTGTTGGTTGCGAACCTTGGCTAGTTGTTTTTCACCAAGTCCAGCCACTTCTTGACCTTCAAGATAATACTCTCCACTGGTTGGTGTATCCAACATGCCAATCGTATTCATCAGCGTAGACTTACCAGAACCAGATGGTCCCATAATGGCGACAAACTCACCCTCATTCACTTCTAGGTTGATATTTTTGAGAACCTGCAGTTCTTGGTCACCGTTACGGTAGCTTCTGCAGATATTTTTTAGACTAATTAGTTGCTTCATCAGCCTTCACCTCTTTTCCTTCCTCTAGAGAAGACGTTGGGTTACTGATGACCTTGACTCCATTTGTCAGACCGGAAGTAATTTCTTGATTTTCTGCATCCGCATTCCCCAAACCAACTTCCACTTTTTTAGCCTTTTTCTGCTCGTCAAGAACCCATACATAGTTCTTATCATTTTCAGTCACAACACTTGTTAGAGGAACCAAAATGGCTTTACTCTTATTCTTGACCTCAACACTTACTGAGAATCCTTGTTTCAAATCACCTATTTCACTTGTAACATCGATGGTATATGGATATTTAGAACCAGAATTACCAGCTGCTGCGGCAGTAGCTGCACTTGCTGCTTCACCATTGTTTTTAGGGTAGTCAGAAATGTAGCTAATCTTACCAGTCCAGCTCTTATCTTGGTAAACTTTAGAAGTAAAGGTTACTTCTTGACCGACAGATAAGTTGGCAAGGTTATATTCAGATAGTTCCCCCTTAACTTGCAAGTTTTCATTACTTACGACATGAACGACTACTTGGCTAGCTCCAGTTGGAGATTTAGAAACATTACGGTTGACTTCGACCACAGTTCCTTCTAGAGTGCTGAGAACCGTCATGGCATCCAACTGACTTTGAGCCTTGCTTAATTGCGCTGCTGCATCTGCACGAGCATCACGAGCATCACCTAATTGTGCATCAATAGATGACACTGAATTTCCTGAGACTGGAGCTGGAGTTTGGGCTGTTGCACCTTCGCCTCCTGCTGGCGCTGGTAACTGGGGAGCTGAAGCGGCTTCATTTCGTGCTTGATTGAGTTCGTTGATATGACGATCTGCCTTAGCTACTGCTCGACTCGCTGAATCATAGGCTGCCTGGGCTTCTGAACTACTGTACTTGACTAAAGCCTGCCCTTCACTGACTTTATCACCCACAGAAACAAGGATTTCATCTAAATCACCCTTACTAGCATCAAAATAAACATATTGTTCATTTTTTGCTGTTACTGTCCCTGACAATAAAACAGAGGATGCGACGCTTCCTTCCTTGGAAACAACAAGATGAGTAGGCTCATCTTTTACAGCGGTCTGAGATGGTTGTCTAAAGAGCAAAATCCCCCCAGCACCTAATACAACTACACTGGCAGCACCGATTGCTGCATACAATTGCCACTTTTTAGCTTTACGATTCTTCTTCATAATGAAACTCCTTTTTGATTTAAAGTCCTTAACAATATTATATAAAAATTAGCAAATATAAACAATAACCATTCAGAACGAAATAATGACATTTCAGGATTTGATTATTGTTCGGAATCTATTTTTATCACCGTTGTACTAGTTATATAATACACTTTATTTTTCTTTTTTGCAAGCCTTTTCTTTAATTTTTTTGAACGTAGCAGATTTTTGCAATCAGATAAAAAAAAAGATAGAATATGACTATCAAAAAATGACACTCTACTATTTAAAAGAGTATAAAGGAGTTTTAAATGAGAGAATATGATATCATTGCTATCGGTGGAGGTAGTGGAGGAATTGCTACCATGAACCGTGCTGGTGAACACGGAGCCAAAGCGGCCGTTATTGAGGAAAAGAAACTAGGTGGAACCTGTGTCAACGTCGGTTGTGTTCCTAAAAAAATCATGTGGTACGGAGCACAAATCGCTGAGACTTTCCATCAATTTGGAGAAGACTACGGCTTTAAGACTACTGATCTTAACTTTGACTTTGCTACCCTACGTCGCAATCGTGAAGCCTATATTGATCGCGCTCGTTCTTCTTATGATGGCAGTTTTAAACGCAACGGAGTAGACTTGATTGAAGGTCATGCTGAATTTGTAGATTCTCACACTGTTAGCGTAAATGGTGAACTGATTCATGCTAAACATATTGTGATTGCTACTGGTGCCCACCCAAGTATTCCAGACGTTCCTGGTGCTGAACTAGGTGGCTCTTCTGATGATGTATTTGCTTGGGAAGAATTGCCAGAGTCAGTTGCTATTCTAGGCGCTGGTTATATTGCCGTTGAATTGGCTGGCGTACTCCACACCTTTGGTGTCAAGACAGATCTCTTTGTTCGTCGCGACCGTCCTTTACGTGGTTTTGATTCTTACATCGTTGAAGGTCTGGTAAAGGAAATGGAAAGAACAAACTTGCCACTTCATACTCACAAAGTCCCTGTCAAGTTAGAAAAAACTGCTGAAGGCATTACCATTCATTTCGAAGATGGTACTAGTCACACAGCTAGCCAAGTTATCTGGGCTACTGGTCGCCGTCCAAACGTTAAGAGCTTGCAACTTGAAAAAGCTGGAGTAACTCTGAACGAACGTGGCTTTATCCAAGTGGATGAATACCAAAATACTGTTGTTGAGGGAATCTATGCTCTAGGTGATGTAACGGGCGAGAAAGAACTGACTCCAGTAGCTATCAAGGCTGGGCGTACCCTATCTGAACGTCTCTTTAACGGAAAAACAACTGCAAAAATGGACTACTCAACTATTCCAACCGTTGTTTTTTCACACCCTGCTATCGGAACGGTTGGTTTGACAGAAGAGCAAGCTATTAAAGAATACGGTCAAGACCAAATCAAGGTTTACAAATCAAGCTTTACGTCTATGTACTCTGCTTGCACTGACAACCGTCAAGAAACACGTTTCAAATTGATCACAGCAGGTTCAGAAGAAAAAGTTGTCGGACTTCATGGAATTGGCTATGGTGTTGATGAAATGATTCAAGGATTTGCTGTTGCTATCAAAATGGGAGCAACCAAGGCAGACTTTGATGCAACTGTGGCGATTCACCCAACTGCATCCGAAGAATTTGTAACTATGCGTTAATCGACATAAAAGAAGCTGATACAAATGTATTTGCTTCTTTTTTGATGTTTTCGAATCGATGAAAACAACTTAACCAGTAAGCAAAATCGGCCGTTACAGTTTTTGTTACCTTGTTTTAAAAAATTGGTTGACAATAATTACTCTACGAGTATAATAGTTACTATACATCAGAAAAGAGGTTAACTATTTTGAAAAAAGCTCACGTTTATGCCATCCCTGCTATTGGGGCTGCTCTCATTGCTGTTTTGGCACAAATCAGTCTTCCAATTGGACCTGTCCCCTTCACTCTGCAAAACTTTGCAATCGGCTTGATTGCTACTGTCTTTAGACCTAGAGAGGCTGTACTTTCTGTTGGACTCTATCTTCTTCTAGGTGCAATCGGTCTTCCTGTCTTTGCAGGAGGTGGAGCTGGATTTCAGGCTTTAGTTGGCCCTACTGCGGGCTATCTTTGGTTTTATCTTGTATACTCTGGACTTACCTCTTCTCTAACTAACAGTGATAGTGGTTTTGTCAGAATTTTTCTAGCAAATCTCTTGGGAGATACACTTGTTTTTGTCGGTGGGATTCTCAGCTTGCATTTCCTGGCTGGGATGGCATTTGAAAAAGCTCTTGTTGTGGGGATCATTCCCTTTATCATTCCAGACCTTGGTAAACTTCTGGCTATTAGTTTTATTAGCCGTCCCCTACTTCAACGCCTTAAAAATCAGGCTTACTTTACTAACTAAAAAAGGATATCGAGTTATCATGACTCAGTATCCTTTTCTTTTATTTTGAAAACTTAATTGCCTTTAAAGGCATCCACCATCGTTTGAAATTCTTCATTGGAAAGAGTAATTCCTTTGCCCATCTTCGTATGGTCTGGGCTCCAAGCACGAATATCAAACTTTGCAGGGGCACCATTAAAGCTCACACGGTTGATTTCCTTGGTCCAACCTTTTTCGTTTTCAGAAAGAGTCAACAAATGCTCTTCGATTTCAAATGTAAATTCTGCCATTTTCTTCTCCTTTTTTAGCTTTCATTAGTTTATTCGTAAAATCTTGTAGATTTTAGGAAAATTTTATATAATATTGATATAAAAGAAGGGAGGCCACTATGAAACATAAATTCCAGCAAGTTCTAGATAAAATACATGACTTTTTAAATGGACATGACCAACCTGACCATACTGAAAGCAACTCCCTTACAGCCACTATTGAAGAGGCTATCCAGAAACAAACCGCTGTTCACCTTATCTTGTCTGAGACAAGTTTTACAGGTGATATCATCAAATACGATCAGCAACGCCAGCAAATTATCGTGAAAAATTTTGCCAAAAATGTGACCCGTATTATCCGCATAAGCGATATTCAACGCCTGCGATTTGTCCCTTCAACTGTCCAAACAGCCCAAAAAAATAGATTTAAGAAAGAGTGAGATGTAGTTGCTTCATCCCACTCTTTTTTCTTAGCGAATTTGTTCAAAATGTAAATGAACCGCGATATGATCTCCATAACCACTTCTTTCCAAGTCACGTTGTAAACGATAGGAAATGTAGTGTTCTGCAATGGTAATGTAACCTGCACCCAGCAAACGATGTTCAACCATAGACTGAATCATGCTAATAGTAGCACGTTCCACTTTGGCTTCTTCCAAATCCAAAACCACTTTCTTAGTGACTTGTGCAAGGTTTTGACGCAAATCATCTGTCAATACATAGACAGTCTGGGCTGCCTTTAAGATAGCTTGGTAAATCTTATCTGGATTAAATTCAGCAATTTCTCCATCACGTTTGATTACTTGCATAGGTTTCTCCTTTATTCTTTGTTTTCTTTGATTTCTGCCAGCATTTTTTCTTCTTCTGCTGTCAGTTGATAATGTTCAAGCAAATCCGGTCTGCGTTCATAGGTTTTCTTTAAACTCTCATACAGGCGCCACTGACGAATCTTTTCATGGTGTCCACTCATCAGTACATCTGGCACGACCATACCTCGATAATCGTAGGGACGTGTGTACTGAGGATATTCAAGAAGGCCAGAAGAAAAACTATCATCTTGGTGGCTGGACTCCTTACCAATCACTTCTGGAATCAGGCGTACCGTAGCATCAATCATGGTCATAGCCGCCAACTCTCCACCAGTCAAGACATAGTCGCCCAGGGAGATCTCATCTGTCACCAAGGTCTTAATGCGCTCATCATAACCCTCATAGTGCCCACAGATAAAGATTAGCTCTTCCTCTTGAGCCAAATCCTCAGCATAAGCCTGATCAAACTGCTTTCCAGCAGGATCGAGGAGAATGACGCGCGGATTTTTCTTTTCAATAGCATCAAAGGCATCGAAAATGGGTTGAGCTCGGAGCAACATCCCCTGGCCACCTCCATAGGGCTCATCGTCTACATGGCGGGCCTTTTCAGCATTTTCTCGGAAGTTATGATACTGGATGTCCAAGAGCCCTTTTTCGCGAGCCTTTCCAACAATTGAGTGCTCCAGTGGAGAAAACATCTCTGGAAAAAGGGTTAAAATATCAATCTTCATCGTCTAACCCTTCTAAGATTTCCACATCGACGCGGTTATTTGGAATATCAACATTGAGAACCACTGGTGGGATATAAGGCAATAACAAATCACGCTTGCCTTTTCGCTTGACCACCCAGACATCGTTGGCACCTGGTTGCAGGATTTCTTTGATAGTTCCAATCATGTTATCACCCTCATAGACTTCCAAACCGATAATCTCGTGATAGTAGAATTCACCATCGTCTAGGTCATTCAAATCTTCCTCAGCAACCTTGAGACTGTATCCCTTGTACTTTTCGATAGCGTTGATATGGTACATATCTTTGAATTTAATAATGTCAAAGTTCTTCTGTTTACGGTGGCTAGCGATGGTCACTGTTTGAACAAACTGATCTTTTTCATCAAACAAAGCCAGCTCAGTACCTTTTTTAAACCTTTCTTCTGCAAAATCCGTCACAGACAAGACTCGCATCTCACCCTGCAACCCCTGCGTATTGACGATTTTCCCAACATTAAAGTAGTTCATCTTGTCTCCTGTACTCTATTTCTTTCCATCTTATTCGGACAATTCTCGAATAATAGTCACAATTTTTTCTGATTCTGACCATTGTAAATAATGGTGATTCCCTCCTAAAATGAGTTTAGTATTGGAGGTCCAATATTCTGATTCTCTGTACTCTTTTTCTCTATAAGCCTGACAAAAAATAAACACAGGGATATAAGATTCTATAGGTGCATTCTCAAAATCTTCCTCAGTAATCTCTCCAGATATCTGAAATCCTGGATCTTGATTTTCCAATTCTGAGCCTTTTTCTTGCATTAATTCCCAGATTTTTTTATTAGTTTCAGGGCTAAATGTGGCTTGAGTTAAGTTCTTAAAATAAAGTTCAGGACCACACTCCTCAATCAGCCTCATCTGCTCTTCCATTTCTGGATAAGGATTTTCTGAAAAATCAGCAAACATGACTTTTTTAGTTGTCGGTTCCATTGCTACTAAAGCCTGACACTTAATTGGTTTATTGAGCAATTTACAAGCTAAAATTCCACTCAAACTATGTACACAAAGTATATATTCAGAAATCCCTAATTCTTCAAGTACTTTATAAACCGCATCTGCAAGATTATCTAGATTTTTTCCAGCTTGGTCATGAATCGGACTCCTACCTGTGTTCGGAAAATCAATTGTCAAATAACCAATTGTAGGAGGAAGTTTTTCAAGTATAAGTGAAAAATTTTCATAACTTGGTAGCAAACCTGCTCCGTTTAGACAAACTAGCACTTTCTTTTGCTTTTGATAAGTAACAGAGAGACTACCAATTTCTGTAGATACTTCAAACCTCTTCATAAAGAAATCCACTCATTCTATATAATGAATTATTAAAAATCCTTATCCTTTATTTTAACACGTTCCAAGGATTTTCTCAAGTTGGATAAATCTCATCTTACGGAGCTACTACTTCTTCAAAAAATTCACCAACTATCTGATTAAACTCTTTAGGATGGTCATTCATCGGTTGGTGTTTACTATCTGAAATCGTTACTTGACGCGCATTGGGATTTAAGGCAATGATCCCATCATAGATCATTTTTAGGTGTTTGGGAAAATCATTTTCGCCTCTTACTAATAGCATAGGAGGATTGCCATGATAACCTTCTATCTCATGGACAGCCATAAAACCTGTGATTCCAAGGTTCAAAAAAACATCTCGCCCAGTTTCTATAATGGCCGTCTTGATTAATTCTCTTGTAATAGGATTATCTGTACACATTTTTGAGTTCTTATCTGCAATCAACTTCCAAGGAATCGTTTTGTACATAAGGGAACTATATTTTATGCGATTTCTCTCTTTATCTGATAGGTAACGATGCTGTCCCCAACTATCTACCATGACCAAGGCTAGAACTCTTTCTGGATGGCGATAGGTATACTCTTGAAGTGGATTTCCTCCCCAAGAATGTCCGACCAATATCACCTTATCCAACTGGAAATAGGACAAAATAGCACCTACATCTTGAACAGCACCTTCTAAGTCGGGTAGGCCAACCTTCATAGGTGATTCACCCTGTCCTCTAACATTGACAAAGTAGAGGTCAAATCCTTCAAAAGCATCATACTGGTGGGCCCACATCTGACTACGGCCACAAGCTCCATGATAAAAAATAATGTGGCCTTTATTTGTGTTTCCAGGACGATGATATATAGCCAAGTCACAATCTAAGACTGGTATAATGTGACGTACCAAAGTCTCAGGTTTTCTGTTATAAAAAGCAATAGCTTCAGCTATATCATTTTGCTTCATTTCTAAACTCTCTCTTCTTTATCCTAGTATTATTCTTTTTATCTATTTTATCATGCTATATTAAAATCATCATTTTCTAAACTTAATTCCATTAAAAATTTTGAATTTTCTGTATCATTTAGATTAAGAAAAAGACTGCTAAGCAATCTTTACTTTCTTCTCATCAGATTCATGCCTAAAATTCCAGCAATAATCATAGTGGCTCCTATCACATGGTAGCTATAAATTGGTTCGTGGAGGACAAGAGCTCCGGCTAGAATAGTCAAAACTGTTCCAAGATTTCCAAAGACACTGACGGTTGATGCTCCAAGTCGAACAATAGCATAGATAGAGAGACTACCAGTAACGATAGAGGCTAGAATTCCCAAATAGAGAATGGAAAGCAGATAAGGAAGCTGTCCGAGCGGCACAAAGTAAGCTAATATGTTGCCATATAGATAGTGCGAGGTCAGACTCAGCGTATTAAAGGTGACGAAGCCAACAAATATCACAACAGCTGTCATATCCATCGCCCGATAGCGATCTCCTTTAGCCTTGCTAAGGATATTGTTTAGTGCATTGGCGAGAACAGATCCCAACATCAAGAGAAAGCCAAAACTAGCAGTCTCAGTACCAAAGTTAGCTCCTTTACTAAGGAAGATGAAAACTACTCCTGCAACGGATAAAAATAAAAAGAACTTTTGAAGCAAGCTTGTCTTTTCCTTGAGAAAAGCCGATGCTAAAAGGAGAGTAAAAATCGGGACAAGAGCCTGTAAAATTCCAGCTTCAGAAGACGATATATACTGTAAAGCAAAGGATTGAAAAATAAAAAAGAAAAGCGGATAGAAAAGGCTCATAGGAAGAATAGAAAGAATATCTTTTCTACTTAAACTCACTTTGATAAGTTTGGTTTGATGAAGAACGACCATTACTAAAGCTGCAATTGTATAGCGATGCGCTAAGTTTGTGAGAGGACTGGCATAGCCTAAAGCAATCTTAGTAAATAAAAAAGAAAAACCAATGATTGCTGAAAAGGATAAGGCAGCTATGTATGCTTTTGTTTTCTCGTTCATAGATTGTTACTCCCTTTAAAAGTAGCTATTCTCAAGATAGATCAACTAGAATTCGTTGAGACTGTCTTTCCATTGTAGCATAGTAGAATGCTAGATGCTATTTCTAGGATTAGTATTTTATGCCTACTATCACCCTTTATCTAGTTCATTGACTAAAAAGGATTCAGCAAGTCTGATCTGCTTTTCTCGTTCTTGTCTAACAAGTTCTAACTTATCTGCCTCTTGGAGATTACTCACTTTGATAATGTAAACTGCCAGTTTCATTGTTTTCTATTTACTAGCTAGACCAATATAGGTGAAATCTTCTTTATAAGAAAAAAATCATTTCTTATTCTCTTAGAAATTCTCTAAAAAGCCTTCCAAATCTCGTTCATGCTGATATTTGATAGCCGCCTTTTTGTCTTTTTCAAAAATGGTCTTGGTTAGATCTATGTCGTTGATGGCCGCAATTGCGACAGTGTAGTGAATGATATCAGCCAATTCTTTTGCTAGTTCCTCGTTCGAATCTTGAACTCCTTCTTTTCGACCAGAGCGTCCATTTAAAACCTCAGCAACTTCTCCAACTTCTTCTACTAGCTTAATAAAAAGCCCTTCTTCTGTTCTAGATTGTCGGTAATGGTCAAGTAAATACTCCTCTAGTTGTCTAACTGTTAAATCTCTCATTCTTTCTCCTTGCAAAAAAAGCGAGACATTCGTCCCGCCCTTCTTATTTTTCGTCAATAACGATTCTTACTTTTTTGTCTTCAGTTGGGACAGAGTAGACAATCGTTCTTATCGCAGAAATAGTGCGACCCTTACGACCGATTACACGACCCACATCGCTTTGATCAAGATCCAAATGATATTCCAAAAATTCTGGTGTATCTTCAATCTTGATAGTTAAGGCATCTGGTTGTGAAATCAAGGGTTTCACAATCGCAATAATAAGATTTTCAATCGTATCCATCTGTCAACCTACTTTAAACTTATTTTGAGAATTTAGAATCGTGGAATTTTTTCAATACGCCTTCTTTTGAAAGGATGTTACGTACTGTATCTGAAGGTTGAGCTCCATCAGCCAACCATGCAAGAACGCGGTCTTCTTTCAAAGTTACTTGGTTTTCAGCAACAAGTGGGTTGTAAGTTCCAACTGTTTCGATGAAACGTCCGTCACGTGGTGAACGTGAATCTGCTACGTTGATACGGTAGAAAGGTTTTTTCTTAGAACCCATACGAGTCAAACGGATTTTAACTGCCATTTTTAAAGTCTCTTTTCTTATTTTTTATTTTGGTGAAATAGCTGAGCTATTTAACACATGTTCTATTATAGCAGATTTCTGACAGGTGTCAAGAAAAAAACTTGACAGACTATAAAATTCTTAAACCATTTATAAATTCGTTAGAAGTAGGAAATAAATGTTTGAAAGAGGCTATCAGTGAATACTATTTTATACTCAATGAAAATCAAAGAGCAAACTAGGAAGCTAGCCGCAGGCTGTACTTGAGTACGGCAAGGCAAAGCTGACGTAGTTTGAATTTGATTTTCGAAGAGTATTAGAAACATTTTATAAAGACCATCAACTCAAACCCTTCATGACAACTTTTCAGAAGAGGAATTGGCAATCGTGGATACAAATTGACTCCAAAGGGGGAGCAGATACTGAAACAATGCAAGGATATTATCGACCGTCATCCAAAGAAGAATCTCTAATCAAGTGATTTTGGGTTGGCTTCCTCTTAAACTGTCTTGTCACTAATATTTGAAATCCACTTCCTTTTAGGGTACAATGATAGAAATGAATTTTTGAGAGGATCAGAATGAAAAAACTAGCAACCCTTCTTTTACTATCCACTGTAGCCCTAGCTGGGTGTAGCAGCATCCAACGCAGTCTACGTGGTGATGACTATGTTGATTCCAGTCTTGCTGCTGAAGAAAGTTCCAAAGCAGCTGCCCAATCTGCCAAGGAGTTAAACGATGCTTTAACAAACGAGAATGCCAATTTCCCACAACTATCTAAAGAAGTTGCTGAAGACGAGGCTGAAGTGATTCTACACACAAGTCAAGGAGATATCCGCATTAAGCTCTTCCCTAAACTCGCTCCTCTAGCGGTTGAAAACTTCCTCACTCATGCCAAAGAAGACTACTATAACGGTATTACCTTCCACCGTGTCATCGATGGCTTCATGGTTCAAACTGGAGATCCAAAAGGGGACGGTACAGGTGGTCAGTCTATCTGGCATGACAAGGATAAGACTAAAGATAAGGGAACTGGTTTCAAAAACGAGATTACTCCTTATCTCTATAACATCCGTGGTGCTCTTTCTATGGCTAATACTGGTCAACCAAACACCAATGGCAGCCAATTCTTCATCAACCAAAACTCTACAGATACCTCTGCTAAACTCCCTACAAGCAAGTATCCAAAGAAAATCATCGAAGCCTATAAAGAAGGGGGAAACCCTAGTCTAGATGGCAAACACCCAGTCTTTGGTCAAGTGATTGACGGTATGGATGTTGTAGATAAGATTGCTAAAGCCGAAAAAGATGAAAAAGACAAGCCAACCACTGCTATCACAATCGACAGCATCGAAGTGGTGAAAGACTACGATTTTAAATCTTAAAAATCTAAAAAATACAGTATCCACATTCGATACTGTATTTCTTTTGTCCTCATTTTTAAGTTAGATTATTAAAATCCCAGATTTGGTCCATCCAGCCTTCATAGAAGTCTGGTTCGTGGCAGACCATAAGGATAGATCCCTTATATTCTTTGAGAGCACGTTTGAGTTCATCCTTGGCATCCACATCCAAGTGGTTGGTCGGCTCGTCCAGCACTAAAACATTGTTTTCACGATTCATCAAGAGACAGAAACGCACCTTGGCTTGTTCCCCACCTGACAGGACCTGAATTTGACTTTCAATATGCTTAGTTGTCAAACCACAACGGGCAAGGGCTGCACGGACTTCTGCTTGATTAAGTGCAGGAAAGGCATTCCAAACAGCCTCTAGTGGTGTTTGACGATTGCCACCTTCTACTTCTTGTTCAAAGTAGCCAAGTTCTAGGTAGTCACCACGCTCCACTTCCCCAGCGATTGGCGGAATAATACCCAAGAGAGACTTCAAGAGAGTTGTTTTCCCGATACCATTTGCCCCGATAATAGCAACCTTTTGATTACGTTCAAAAGTAAGATTTAGTGGCTTGGTCAGAGGGCGGTCATAACCAATCTGCAAGTCCTTGGCTTGGAAGATAAAGCGGCCTGGTGTACGAGCTGGTTTGAAATCAAAGGATGGCTTTGGTTTCTCACTTTGGAGTTCGATAATATCCATCTTATCCAATTTCTTTTGGCGAGACATGGCCATGTTTCGAGTTGCAACACGCGCTTTGTTTCGAGCCACGAAATCCTTGAGATCCGCAATCTCTTTTTGCTGGCGTTCGTAGGCAGCCTCTAGCTGAGATTTCTTCATAGCATAGACTTCTTGGAACTGGTAGTAATCACCAGAATAACGCGTCAGCTGTTGATTTTCCACATGGTAGACAATATTGATAACATCATTGAGGAATGGAATATCGTGTGAAATAAGAACAAAGGCATTCTCATAGTTTTGGAGATAGCGCTTGAGCCAGTCAATATGCTCAGCATCCAAATAGTTGGTCGGCTCGTCCAAAAGCAAGATATCGGGCTTTTCAAGGAGGAGTTTAGCCAAAAGTACCTTGGTTCTTTGCCCACCTGACAAAGAGGTTACATCCGTATCCATGCCAAAGTCCATGACACCAAGGGCACGCGCCACTTCGTCAATCTTAGCATCTAAAGTATAGAAATCACGACTCTCCAGACGGTCTTGGAGTTCGCCAACTTCTTCCATGAGAGCATCAACATCCGCTCCGTCTTCAGCCATTTCCATATAGAGGTCATTGATACGGGCTTCAGCTTTGAATAGCTCATCAAAGGCTGTACGGAGAACATCACGCACCGACTGCCCTTCAGCAAGGACTGAGTGCTGATCCAAGTAACCGGCAGTCACATATTTGGACCACTCAACCTTCCCTTCATCTGGCAGCATTTTACCAGTCACAATGCTCATAAAGGTTGATTTCCCTTCACCATTGGCACCGACCAGACCGATATGTTCTCCCTTGAGGAGACGGAAGGACACATCTTCAAAAATTGCACGGTCACCAAAACCGTGACTCAGATTTTTAACTTCTAAAATACTCATTTTAATTCCTTATCTTGTTTTTATGTAATTGTTTATAGAGAAGCCAAGCCAGATAGCCACCCAAGGTATTGGTCCACAAATCATCAATCTCAAAGACACGATTAAAATCAAAGAAAAAGTCCAAGACTAACTGCGTACACTCGATTCCAAGACTCACTAGAAAACTAAAAAACAGCACTTTTCTTGTTTTACGCAAGTTTGGAAGGAGATAAAGGAGTTGGAACACCAAAGGAAAAAGCAAGAAGACATTGAGGATATTTTGTAGAAAAAGCCAACATAATTGTCCCACATCACTCACTTGGCCCAGTTTCCAGAGAGAATTGAAAGGAGTCAAAAGAAAAACCAGGCGTCCAAGATGCTGAATACCTGGAGTTTCCACTCCCACGGGAGAATGTTCTTGAGGAGTAAAGCAAAAGTAAACGATACAAATACTATAGAAAATGACTCCCCAGAGCAAAACATGATTATAAGTCTTCTTCATCATTAAGGATTGACTGCTGAGACTGCTTTCTGGCGGTCACGTTTCATTGTATTGGAACGCAATTGTCCACAAGCTGCATCAATATCTGTTCCGTGCTCTTGACGAACCACACAGTTGACCCCTTTTTTCTTAAGCGTATCATAAAAGGCCAGGACGCGCTCTTTAGGACTACGGCTATATTGGTCATGCTCACTAACTGGGTTATAAGGAATCAAGTTTACATAAGACAATTTCTTGATATTCTTGAGCAATTCAGCCAATTCCAAGGCTTGTTCTACACCGTCATTGACTTCATTGAGCATGATATACTCAAAGGTCACACGACGATTAGTTGTCTCAATGTAGTACTCAATAGCAGCAAAGAGTTTTTCAATCGGAAAGGCACGGTTAATCTTCATGATGCTTGAACGCAACTCATTGTTAGGTGCGTGAAGGGAAACGGCAAGATTGACCTGAACTCCTTCATTAGCAAAATCACGAATCTTATGGGCCAAACCAGAGGTTGAAACCGTAATGTGACGAGCACCGATAGCCATTCCCTTGTCATCATTGATGGTACGAACGAAATTCAAGACATTATTATAGTTATCAAAAGGCTCACCGATACCCATGACAACGATATGGCTGACCCGTTCATCCTGACCACGCTCATCAAAATATTTCTGAACCAGCATGATTTGCGCTACGATTTCACCGTTATTAAGGTCACGTTGTTTCTTAATCAAACCAGAGGCACAGAAGGTACAACCGATATTACAGCCGACCTGAGTCGTCACACAAACTGACAAACCATAGTGCTGACGCATAAGTACTGTCTCAATCAACATACCATCTGGCAATTCAAAAAGATATTTAACTGTCCCATCAGCAGACTCTTGAACGATACGTTGTTTCAAGGGATTGACCACAAACTGGTCATTAAGCTTAGCAATCAAATCCTTTGACAGGTTAGTCATTTCTTCAAATGACTGGACACGTTTACGATAGAGCCATTCCCAAATTTGGTCTGCACGGAATTTCTTTTCTCCCTGCTCCAAAACCCATTCCTGCATGGTTTGACGTGTTAAACTATAAATTGACGGTTTCATTTCTTCTCCTTATTCTCTACTCACTTCTGACGAATGACAAAATGACGTTGTCCCTTGTCCTCTTTCTGAGAATGCTGGTCTTTCTGACGACGTCTATTTTTCTTATCTGCATTCGGTTTTCGTTTGGTTTGAGTCGGCTTCTTTCCTTTTCTAGAAGGCAGTTCTTCTTCCTTCTTACGCATTTTCTTGTCAAATGATGCTCGCTTAGGGGCTTCATTTTCTAAGACAAAATAGGCACAACCATAACTACAATACTCTAAAAGGTAGTCTTGTAAACGACTGATTTTTTCAAGTTTTTCTTCTGTTCGGTCATCCTTATAAAAACCTCGTAGGCGAAGCTGTTCGTTGCTCCAGTCTCCCACGATATAATCAAACTTTGTTAAGACTTCTGAAAAACGCTGATTAAAAGCCGTCACATCAAAGGCATCCTTGATATTTTCCACCAAGGAAAAAGCTATCCCTTCCGTTTCTACCTTGTCCCCATGTAAATGGAACTCAGGACCAGGAAACTTGTTATAGTTGTATAATTCAGGTGCAATTTCTTTTCGCATAGATATCCTTTTTTCACGATTACTTAATACTTTATTCTACCATAATTTCTAGCAGTTAGCACGTTTCTCATAAAAATGAAAAAAGTCTGACGATTTTGTCAGACTCGAATCATATAACCTAAAAAAGAGAAGAACAATTCTTCCCCCATATACCATTATTTAGCAGCTGCGTACAATTCATCTACTTTGTTCCAGTTGATCACTGAGAAGAAAGCTTTGATATAGTCAGGACGCACGTTGCGGTATTTCACGTAGTAAGCATGTTCCCAAACGTCCAAGCCCAAGATTGGTTTTTTACCTTCTGAGATTGGTGTGTCTTGATTTGCTGTTGAAGTCACTTCAAGTTTCCCTTCTTTGTTGACAACCAACCATGCCCATCCAGAACCGAAACGAGTTGTTGCGGCTGCAGTGAAGGCTGCTTGGAAGTCTTCAAATGAACCAAATGTTGCATCGATTGCTTCTGCTAGTTCTGCTGAAGGAGCTGTTTTCTCAGGAGTCATCAATTCCCAGAAAAGAGCGTGGTTCAAATGTCCACCACCGTTGTTAATAAGTGCTTGACGGATATCAGCTGGGATAGATTCTACATCAGCAAGCAAGGCTTCAAGGTCTTCACCGATTTCAGGGTGTTTTTCAAGAGCTGCATTAGCATTGTTGACATAAGTTTGATGGTGTTTGTCATGGTGCAAGTGCATTGTTTCCGCATCGATGTATGGTTCCAAAGCGTCGTATGCATATGGAAGATCTGGTAAGATAATAGCCATCTGTAATACCTCTTTTTCTTTCTATATGAAAATGATAACGCAAACATTCACTTTTTTCAAGTTTTTTGCTTATAGATGAAGAAATCACTGAAATACTTTCTAATAATACTCTTCGAAAATCTCTTCAAACCGCGTCAATGTCGCCTTGCCGTAGATATAGTTACTGACTTCGTCAGTTTCATCCGCAACCTCAAAAACATGTTTTGAGCTGACTTCGTCAGTCTTATTTACAACCTCAAAGCAGTGCTTTGAGCAACCTGCGGTTAGTTTCCTAGTTTGCTCTTTGATTTTCATTGAGTATAAAATAAGCAAATCACTAAGAAACCCACGACAAGATAATATTGACGCGGGTTGTAGTTTCAAAAAAATATCAATTTACCTGACTAGCAATCTGTAAGAGTGCCTTTTCAAAAAGGAAACTCTTTTCATAAAGACCTGTCTTAATCTGATAGTCTGTCTCAATCAAATAAGAAATAGCTTGCTTCAAAAAGCTCAAGGAAAGTCCTCGTGAATCCCTCAGCGCAAACTTGATTTGATAGGGATTAGGATTGCGTCCGAGAAAACTTCCTAGACTACTTGCAATCTGCGATTCTGTTTGCCCAGACTCCGCCAAAATTTTCACCTGAGTAAAAGTCCGAAATTGTCCTAGCATGACTGCAATCAGTTTGATTTCATCTTCACCTTGCAAGGTCAAGTCTCTAATCAAATCGCGCGCCTGGTTCATCTTTTTAGTCAGAATAAACTGAGTTAAATCAAAAATATTGTCCTGCAAGGTCTTGGGAATAGCATTGACAATATCCTCTTCCTCGATAACAGAGTCTTCCTTATAGGACTGTAAAAAGAGGAGATTTTTCTGGATTTCGCTAAATTGAAAACCCGACTTAATGAGAAGATTTTCAAAAGAATGATTGGTAAACTGCAGACCTTGTTTCCGGCTCCACTTTTGGAAATAATTACGCAATTCTTGTTCTTTGGCTTCTACTGCATCAAAGACCTTGGCATCACGCTTAAGTAATTTAACCAACCGTCTTTTACTATCCAGTTTTTCTTCTGCAAAGATTAACAACTTGGTTGTTGGTGAAGGGTTATCAAGGTATTCTTCGAACGACTTGATCTCATCATCTGTTAAAAAGCGCTTTTTAGCAGTCGTGATATCGACAAAATGATCCAATATCACGATTTTCTCATCCGCAAAGAAAGGAAGGCTGACCAACTCCAGTTCCACATCCTTGTAGACCACTTCTTTCATATCAAAGTAGGCAAAGTTGAGGTCAGCAGAATCATAGCCAATCTGTTTCAACACTTGACTCTTCATAACTTCAAACTGACCCTGGTCTGTCCCTGTAAAAAGGCTCAGGCTCGGTAAATTTGATGAAGTCAACTTCTGACTTTCTTCAATGGCTAGCATCTTCTCTCCTTTCTTCTGATTTTTTAATGAATTTAGTCAATATAGCGCAATTTCCCACGGAAATCTTCTAGGATCTCGTACCCTTTTTCCGCCATGATTGCTTTCAGTTCATTGGTAATGCGGTCAAAAGCACTGACGCCTTCTTTGTGAAGGGTGGTTCCCACCTGCACCATACTTGCTCCACAGAGGATATGTTCAAAGGCATCATGACCAGTCAACACGCCACCTGTTCCGATGATTTGGATTTGAGGATTTAAACGTTGATAAAAGGCGTGAACATTAGCTAGAGCAGTCGGTTTGATATACTCACCACCAATCCCCCCAAAACCATTTTTAGGACGAATAACGACAGACTCATCTTCTATATAAAGGCCGTTTCCGATAGAGTTGACGCAGTTGACAAACTTAAGAGGATACTTATTGAAAATAACTGCCGCTTGGTCAAAGTGAACAATATCAAAATATGGTGGCAATTTAATTCCAAGAGGTTTGGTGAAGTAGGCAAATACCTCTGCCAAAATCCGGTCTGTTGTCTCAAAATCATAGGCAATCTGAGGTTTACCTGGAACATTTGGACAGGAGAGGTTTAGCTCAGTCAGACCACGAAACTCACTCTCTTGGACTTTTTTCAATATAGTATGGGTTTCCTCTGGAGACATACCAACTAGAGATAAGAAGAAAGTTCGGTTTGGCTCTTTTTCTTGCAAATCCAAAAGATAATCCAAATAATAGTCTAAGCCATTATTTGGCAAGCCCATAGAGTTGATAGAACCAAGTGGAACATCTTGATAGCGTGGCTCAGGATTCCCCTGACGAAAGTCCAAGGTTGCTGTCTTAGTCACAAAAGTTCCTGCCGCTGAATTTTTAACGCCCTCTAACTCTGCTATCGTCATACAAGCCACACCTGCTGCATTCATCAAACAATTGTCAAACTCAAAACCAGCAATTTGCGTTTTCGTTGATACCATGATTCTGATCCTCCAGATTCCTTTTATTGCTAATATTATACCATATTTTCAGATTTTCTCTTTAATAAAATCATTTATAAGAAAAACGTTCGTTTTTTATCTATTTTCAAAAAGCCTCAAAACTAAATGTCAAAACTAAATTGATAGAATTTTTAGAAAATTTCTGTTTTTTTCTTTACAGTAAAAAAAAAATCTGCTATAATGACTCACATAATTAAATTAGAATTTAAGGAGAACGATATGACATCTGCTAAAGAATATATCCAAAGCGTGTTTGAAACTGTGAAAGCTCGTAACGGGCACGAGGCTGAATTCCTCCAAGCTGTTGAAGAATTTTTCAACACTTTAGAACCTGTATTTGAAAAACACCCTGAGTATATCGAAGAAAATATCTTGGCACGTATTACTGAACCAGAGCGCGTGATTTCTTTCCGTGTTCCTTGGGTTGACCGTGATGGAAAAGTTCAAGTAAACCGCGGCTACCGTGTTCAATTCAACTCAGCTGTTGGACCATACAAAGGCGGACTTCGTTTCCACCCAACTGTAAACCAAGGGATTTTGAAATTCCTCGGATTTGAACAAATCTTTAAAAACGTCTTGACTGGACTTCCTATCGGTGGAGGTAAAGGTGGATCAGACTTCGATCCTAAAGGTAAAACAGATGCTGAAGTGATGCGCTTCTGCCAAAGCTTCATGACTGAATTGCAAAAATACATCGGCCCATCACTTGACGTACCTGCTGGTGATATCGGTGTTGGTGGACGTGAGATTGGTTACCTTTACGGACAGTACAAACGCCTTAATCAATTTGATGCTGGTGTCTTGACTGGTAAGCCTCTTGGATTTGGTGGTAGCTTGATTCGTCCAGAAGCAACTGGTTATGGTTTGGTTTACTACACTGAAGAAATGCTTAAAGCTAACGGTAATAGCTTTGCTGGTAAGAAAGTGGTTATTTCAGGTTCTGGTAACGTAGCCCAATACGCTCTTCAAAAAGCAACTGAACTTGGTGCAACTGTTATCTCTGTATCTGATTCAAATGGTTATGTCATCGATGAAAATGGTATCGACTTCGATCTTTTGGTTGACGTTAAAGAAAAACGACGCGCTCGTTTGACTGAGTATGCTGCTGAAAAAGCATCTGCTACTTATCATGAAGGTTCTGTATGGACTTACACTGGAAACTATGATATCGCTCTTCCATGTGCGACTCAAAACGAAATCAACGGTGAAGCAGCTAAACGTTTGGTTGCTCAAGGCGTGATCTGTGTATCTGAAGGTGCCAACATGCCAAGCGACCTTGATGCCATCAAAGTCTACAAAGAAAATGGTATCTTCTACGGACCTGCAAAAGCTGCCAACGCTGGTGGTGTAGCCGTTTCAGCTCTTGAAATGAGCCAAAATAGCCTTCGCCTCTCATGGACTCGTGAAGAAGTTGATGGACGTCTCAAAGACATCATGACAAACATCTTCAATACAGCTAAAACAACTGCTGAAACATACGGGCTTGGTACTGACTACCTTGCAGGAGCAAATATCGCTGCCTTCGAAAACGTAGCAAACGCTATGATTGCACAAGGTATTGTTTAATTAGTCGATACATCCTTTCGGAGGACAAATGATGAACTTACGGCCAATGGAAGTAAGAGACAATCCAGCTGTAGCGCAGCTCATTCGAGCTAGCCTAGAAGAATTCGGGCTTGACAAACCAGGAACTGTCTACTTTGATTCTCATCTAGATCACTTGGCCGACTACTATCAACAGCAGGAGAGAGCAGCTTACTTTGTCCTGGAAGATGAAGGCCAGCTGGTTGGCTGTGGTGGCTTTGCACCTGTGTCTGATAAGATTGCTGAATTACAAAAACTGTATGTCACTAAAAACAGTCGTGGCAAAGGTTATTCCAACAGATTGATAAAGCGAATATTCCGTGAAACCCGCCTAGCTGGTTATGAACAGCTTTATCTAGAAACCTCTACTGAATTGACTACGGCTGTGGCCATCTATCAACACTATGGTTTTACAGCACTACAACAACCACTTTCTAACGCCGCCGGCCACCCAGCTATGAATATCTGGATGATAAAATCTCTCTTATCAGATGAATAGATATCCATATACTCTGGTCGAGTCGAGGACATCAGTATCAAGATTCTCAAGACAGCTAAAACAACTACTGAATCATACGGCCTTGCTACTGACTACCTTGAAGGAGAAAATATCGTTGACTTCTAAAATTTAGCAAGTGCTGTGATTGCACAAGGCGTGGTATAAAAACAAATTACGGAAACTGACTACCCAGACGGGCAGCCAGTTTTTTCAATTCTTAAAATTCAAGATTCTAATAGCCTTTATACAAAAAGATAGAATTCTAACTTTTTCTTCATTTAGGCTAATGTTTTTAATATATTTTTTGTCTATTTTTGAAAAGACAATAAAACTACTTTACTATAGATTATCATTTCCCACAATTCATAACTCAAACCTAATATTTTGTTATAAATGTTATAAAACAATAGATTTTATTTATTATATCTGGCACCTTAAAAGTAATAAATATAAATAATAATTTAAAACTCCTTTTCCAATTCTCTTTCAATAGCTTTCCGCTTACAATCTATTAGTTTTTCCAAGTACAGTAGCAAGTTAATGTAGTCTATATCAGTTTCAAATATCTCTTAAATTCTTTCTAGGAGTTCTTTTTCTAATTCCAACACCGTAACGTGACTACCAGTATAAAAATGTGAATAGGGACTAAAATGTATTTCTTGGAATGACTTCTTGCCAAATCCTTTAGCTCTGAGAAGATTAAATAGTATTAGTTTTTGATTGTTGTTTTCTAAAAATTCTACACCTAGATTGACCAATCTAATTGCAGATTGCTCATTATTTGTTTCCTCCAGTATTTCTAATATGATTTGATTGTCATTTTTTATAATTTCATCAAGCATTTATTTCTTTAAATAATTCATAAATTATTATTCTTAGATTTTATATTGTAATTTCATACTTTTTTAATATCACGATTACATTTTTTTAGATGAAATTATCTCGTTCTTTAAATTTACTTTTGAATTAAAGTTAGATTAAATATACTAGCTCCATACAATCTTACTTAACTCAGAGCGCGTAAGTTCTCCACGTTGGAATTTTTCCCATGACTCCTCATAATTTATGTTTTTCATAGTTGCTTCTATTTTGAATTTTTTGTTATGTATATAATTTGATACCAGTGATTTATTAATTTTATCAAGTATATATTGAAGCAGTTTTTTCTGGAATAGTTTTCTCTGAATTTCATTATACAGTATATAACTATCTGACAGGTCATCTAAAGAAAAGTTAAGACCTAAACCTCTCAGTTTTCTAAGCAATAATTTAGTGTTTTTATCTCTATGAACGCTAAAATTATATGTTGGTACTTTTGTTATTAATTCTAGTGATTTAGATGTTGTATTATATTTTTCAGCCTGTTTTGCAAGCTTTGTAAAATGATTCTTTTTAAAACCTATTTCTCTTAAGTTAAAAGTGATTAACGTACCTTCGTTGATATCAAACTCAGAAATATCATTCCTTCCTATCTTATAAAAAAATTTATTTTTCTTCAATATTTCCTTAACTTCACTAATATATATAGAACTAATGATTTTAGACGTGTTGCCTTGTTTATCGATTTGCTCTTCATATTCTGGTTTTATAAAAATGTATGCCTTACCATAAATAGCCATGCTGTACAGAACTCTATCTATAATTTTTCCAAAATCGTAGGAAAAACAATATGTGGAAGCATGATTGAATAATTTAACAATTTCAGAGTCGTTCGGTGTAATTTTATAAAAATCTTCTCCATTATGCCTTCCTTCATTTAAAGAAAACTCGTATCCATAAAATAATTCTCTACAAATTTTTTGTAAATATAAACCATCTTCAGGATATTTATATAACTTTTCAATCATTTTACTTATTCTTGTATCCTTAATCATTTAACTTTTTCTCCCACGAAAAACTAGAATGAAACCTCTTTTCCTCAGGGACTAGAGGATTAACGCAGATAACCCAAAATAATTCTGAAGGATTTGTTCTGAATCCATCATCCAAAATACTAGGGCAAAATACTTTTATTAATTTGCTATCGGTTTTAATCTTCGTTTCAAACATTGTGTTTTCAGTTTCCATGTTAGCAGTATTCTTTATTGCATTTACAACATAGTCATTCCACTTATCTTCTATGAGATCTCTTGAGTTCATAAAGCACATTAACCTTAGCTGATTTCTTAAATTCACATATTCCGTATACTGAATTGCAAGCTCTTTTGAATTTTCTTCATTATTATTTTGAAAAATTATTTCGGAAGTTTCTTTAACAATTTCACTCCATTCTTTATCATTAAAAAATTCACCCCATATTATTCCAAGACCACCAAGCTGTGCCCATTCAACAATCGGACAAGTAATCATATAATAAACATATTCTTTCCTATACGAATTTTTATTTTTACTAAAATATAATCTAATATATTCTTGATATAAAGGCATTATCTGAGTAATAATTTCAAAATTCTTTTTAAATTGTTTTTTATCTGAATTTACAATAGCTTCAATAGTATCTCTTGAGATTTGATTAAAGCATTCTCCTAAAAAGTCAGGAAATTCTCCTTCTCTATCCCAATTTTTTACAGTAAAAATACTTGAACATTTTCTATACATTTCTGGAATGTCTTGTTTGATTTCTCTAAATTTTTCTTTTAATTCATCCAATCTACTCTCTTCCCATGAATCTTCAGAATCAATATGACAACTAAATAGTTTAATCTCCAATTGTTTTGCAAATTCTAAAAAAATTGTCAACTCAGATTCGTACTTATAAAATTTAGAGATTAAAATACAAGCTTCATAATACATTTTTTTCTCAAAAATAATATTACTTAAGAAATATATATGTTCAATTCCTTCTTTTACTACATCATATAATAAATTTACATAATCAAATTCTTCTTTAGCTACATATTGCTTGATCAACCAAACAGGAGTAATACGTTGCTTCTCGACATTAATCTCTAACAATATTTTTTTAAAAATATCTATATCTCTTCTACCTCGAATAGTCTCTATAGAATTAAATGACTTTCCAGTATCAATTCCATCTATAATGGATTTACTTATTTTATCAATGTCTAGTGTCTTAATATAATCTCTTGATTCTAAAATAATATTTAAATATAGAACAGAAATATATTCAACAACTGCAATAAAGGAAATATTTTCTTCCTTATTTTGAATTTCAATAGACTTTTGAATAATGTTATTTATCCAGTCTAAATGTTCTAGGTAATAGCTCGCTTCTTTGTATTTAATTGCAGATTGACAAATTTTATCTAATACAACTAAATAACTGTATACAGTTTCAAAATCTTTTTCTTTTATCAAGTAGTTTACACATGTCTTGTTTATAGCCATCAATTCATTTTCAAACCAATAAATATCTGCTTCTTCTTTTGTACTTAACGGCGTTCCCGTATCTAATGCTACTAATACTTCTATATTATCTGCTAAATGCCATTGTTGATATTTAGATTTTTTTCTAAACCAGAGTGAATCCTTTGGTAAACCCTGTTTAATTGACCAATATTTATTTATTAGTCCTAAATTCTTACACATAAAATTAAATACAGAAGAATTATCGGCTATGTCTGGATTACAACCATATTTTTGAATTATTTTTAGTAACTCAATTCTATTTGAAGTAACTTTTCTAAAATAAACCTGATAGCTATTATCACTAACGTATATTTTATGTTTAAGATTTTTTGAAATTACTCTTTCTAAATATAAATGTGCATCATCTGATAATCTAAAAACATCAGATAACTGATAAATTCTATTCCCTGTAATTCCAAAGTATATAACTACAAGTATAGACCATATTATCAATACTGAAACAGTTGCCCAACTAACTTTATAATTCAATAATAATTCAACTAGTATAATTGTTCCATAAATAATAAAACTACTAATTACATCTAAACTCCTAACAGTCAAATGATCATATTGAAAAGCGATTGCAATTTTTTCAGGTGCATTAGCATATCTTGTGGAATATACACTTGAAATATTAGAGCAATACAAACCTAAAATCACACCAGCAACACCTAGTTCCCCCAAAATAACATCTCCTAATAGATTACTTTCTATTATCGTTGTTACACTAAAATTTAGAAGAATTCTATCAACTATCCCTAAAAGCAAAGCTAAAACAAATCCTTTTATTGCACCAGAGATAAATCTTGCAAAAAGAATATTTCTAAAAGATTTATACTCTTTGGATAATTGCCACTTACTATTTATTTTTAAACGTATTTTTTTAATATAAAAAATAAAATTTAATATTTTATCTCTAATACTCCAGTATATTGCTGATCTCATTTCTTTTACCCGTGTTTTCTAAAAAAAATACATTAGACATACAAACAATACTAAAATTTAATAACTAATATATTCATTATATCAAAAAAATAAAGAAAACCCCACCAAACATTTATTTGGTGGGGTTTAGGTGGGGAATGAAATCATTTTCCACCATATTTTCGCTATTTGACATTACGCAAAACCTTGCTAAGCTGGAAATTCGCAATGTAATTGCCTACTCTTATTATTTAAGAGTAACTGAAGCTCCAGCTTCTTCCAATTTAGCTTTGATTTCTTCAGCTTCTGCTGCTGCAACGCCTTCTTTAACAAGAGCTGGTGCACCATCAACAAGTTCTTTAGCTTCTTTAAGTCCAAGACCAGTAATTTCACGTACAACTTTGATAACGCCGACTTTCTTGTCGCCTGCAGCTGTCAATTCAACGTCAAATGAATCTTTAGCAGCTTCTTCAGCACCACCAGCAGCAGCTACAGCTACAGGAGCAGCTGCAGTTACACCAAATTCTTCTTCGATAGCTTTTACAAGGTCGTTCAATTCAAGGATTGAAGCTTCTTTAATTTCAGCAATAATGTTTTCAATGTTCAATGCCATTGTTATTTCCTCCAAATAAGTTTTAAATTTTATAATAGTTTTTTTCGTAGCTAGGCTACGCTGCGTAGCTTAAGATTAAGCTGCGTCTTCTTTGTTGTCTGCAACCGCTTTGACTGCAAGAGCAACGTTGCGCACTGGCGCTTGAAGTACAGAAAGGAGCATAGAAAGAAGTCCTTCGCGGTTTGGAAGAGTTGCAAGAGCAACGATTTCTTCTTTAGATGCGACAGCGCCTTCGATTGCACCACCTTTGATTTCAAGTGCTTCAGCGTTTTTAGCAAAATCGTTCAAGATTTTCGCTGGTGCGATAACATCTTCGTTAGAAAATGCTACTGCAGATGGTCCAACAAATACTGATGCAAGATCTTCAAGACCAGCTTTTTCAGCTGCACGACGCAAGATTGAGTTTTTAATGACTTTATACTCAACTTCGCTTCCACGAAGCTCACGACGAAGAACTGTATCTTGCTCAACTGTCAAACCACGAGCGTCTACAACGACGATAGATGCAGCAGCTTTCATTTTTTCAGCTACTACGTCAACTAGTTCCGCTTTTTTAGCAATAATTGCTTCACTCATTAGTGTGTTCACCTCCGTAATTATTTTGCTTGGGGAATTTTTCCAAAAGAAAAACGCGCCCAAACCTAGACACGAAAGTACAATACGCTTCTTTTTACATGATACGTTTTGTCCTCGGTAGGATACTTATGAGTCGGGCTCCCCTACTGTCTTAGGCAGTTTTTTCAAACCGTATATAAGTATATCATAGACAAAAAAAGAATGCAAGATTTTTGCAGACTTTTTTTTGATTTTTTTATAGAAATTCTGTTTCAAGCTCTACTGTCAAAACTTGTCCTTGCTTGACAACCTGTTCTCCAGCAATATAGACATCATCAACATCACTGGATTTGACTGCATAGACTAGATGCGAGAGCATATTTTCCTGAGGTTGGAGATGGATTTTCCCTTGTGGTTGAATGACCAGAAAATCCGCTTGCTTGCCAACTTCAAGACTTCCAATCAAGTTTTCCATTCCAAGAACCTTAGCACCTTCTATCGTTAGAGCTTTGAGGGCTGTTTCAATTGGAAACTGGCTGGCATCTCCACTCTTCATTTTCTGTAAGAGAGCTGCGGTACGACCTTCCTCAAACATATCAAGATTATTATTGGAAGCAACCGAATCTGTCGCAATACCTACTGCCACTCCAGCTTTTTGAAGTTGGATGATTGGAGCAATCCCTGAGGCCAGTTTGAGGTTACTGATAGGATTATGGGCGATTCCCACATGAGAAGTTACCAAGCGGTCAATTTCTCGCTCGTTTAACTCGACCCCGTGAGCAAAGACGGACGGATGGTCTAAGTAACCCAGTTCGTCTAGAAAGGCGACGGGGCGTTTGCCGTATCGTTTCAGAATAATTCCTGACTCCTCCTTGGTCTCCGCCACATGGATATGGAGAGGAATCTTTAGCTCTTTTGCCATTTCTAAACTCGCTTCCAGCAAGTCTCTGCTACAGCTGTATGGAGAGTGAGGGGCTACCATGACCTTGAAATTTGGATTTTCATATCCTAAGATTTCCTCAATGATGGCACGTGTTCTGCTTATGGTCTCAGCAGTTGTTTCTGTCTCTGAAGAAAAGAGGGTCGGTGAGAAATAACAACGCATCTTAGATGCCTTGACTGCCTGATAAATTCTCTCAATATCCACACCATTGGGATTATACATATCGTTGAAGGTTGTTGTTCCTGACTGGAGCATCTCTGTCAGAGCCTCTTTGACCGCCTTGGTAGTCATGTCGGGAGTAAATTCTGCTTCTGCTGGCCAGATATAGTCATTGAGCCATTCATGGAGATTGCTGTCATCCCGGATTCCTCGCAAGCCTGTCATAGCAGAATGGGTATGGCAATTGACCAATCCAGGCATGATCCAAGCCCCTTGATAGTCTATAATCTGCTCAGCTTGATCTAAAATCTCTTGCTTCTCTTGACCGACATAGATGATTTGAGAATCCTTAACAGCCAAGATACCATCCAGATAGACATGGAAATCTTGGTCACAAGTCACGATATTTACATGCTGATAGACTTTCATTGTTTTCTCCTTCCAAGGCCTTGATTTTTTCTAGCTATTGTAACAAAAAAGTCACCCGAAGGCAACTTTTAGTGTCATTAAGACTTTAAATGGACAGGGATGGCTTATTCAGAGCTAAAAGCCGCAGCCTTTTGCATTTGGTAATACTTGCCCTTTCTAGCCATGAGATCCTGATGGTTACCATGCTCCACGATGTCACCATCCACCAAGACTAGAATCAGATCCGCATCCTGAATAGTAGACAAGCGGTGGGCAATGATAAAACTTGTTCGTCCCTTCATGAGTTTGGCAAAGGCATCCTGTACCAGCACCTCTGTCCGCGTATCGATGGAGGAAGTCGCCTCGTCTAAGATAAGAATCTTTGGAATGGCTAGAAAGACACGGGCAATAGTCAAGAGCTGAGCCTGACCGACAGAGAGAGATTCACCCGCATTTTCCAGTTTGGTATCATAGCCCTTCGGCAGTTGTTGGATAAAGAAGTCTGCATTGGCTGCTTTGGCAGCAGCAATCACCTGCTCCCGACTGGCTTCAGGATTGCCAAAGGCAATATTGTCATGAATGGTCCCTTGCTTGAGCCAAGTTTCCTGTAACACCATGCCAAACTGCTGTCTCAATGATGCTCGGGTATAGTCATAAATGGAACGACCATCTAGAAAGATATCTCCCGAGTTAATGGGATAAAAACGCATGAGGAGATTGATGAGGGTTGATTTGCCAGCACCTGTAGGACCAACGATGGCCACCTTGCTACCAGCAGGAATGTCAATGGATAAATCCTTAATCAAGACCTTCTCAGGATGATAGCCAAAAGAAACATGTTTAAAGGAAATAGCCCCCTTGACTTGGTCACTGGTCAAGACTTCCTTACCTGTTTCAGCCACCTCAGGACTCTCTAAGACAGCATAGACACGTTCTGTACAAGCGAGAGCACTTTGCAATTCGGCTAGAACTGAAGAAATATCGTTAAAGGGCTTGGTGTACTGTTGAACATAGTTCAAAAAAGTCACTAAACGCCCAATGGTCAAGGTCGATCCCATCATGATACGATAAGCTCCTACTCCAGCTAGAAGGGCGTAAATGAGTGCATTGACAAATCGAGTCGAAGGATTGACCGTTGAAGAATAAAAGATAGCTGACTGAGAATAGCCTGCGTAGTTGGCATTAGCCCCATGCAGTCTTTGGATAAACTCTGTCTGAGCATTAAAGGACTGGATAATGGTCTGCTGGCTAAGCGATTCTTCAATCAACTGTGTCTGAATCCCCCTTGTCTCTGTTTGCTTTTGGAAGAGATGATAGGAGCGTCTGGCAATAAAGCGTGAGATTACCATAGACAGTGGCGTCAACAGCAAGACCAAAAGAGTCATGAGGAGATGAATTTGAAGCATGGCTAGAATACTAACCAAAATCATCAAGACACCAATGAAAAATTGGTTAAAAATCATGGTCAAGCCAGCTGCCAACTGTTCTATATCCGTGGTTACACGACTAACCATCTCCCCACTACCTTGCCTATCTACAAAGGCAATCGGTAAACGATGAAGTTTATGGATGATTCGCTCTCGCAAGTCTCTGGTATAAGAGAAGATTAAGCGATTATAGAGGAGAGGATTGGCCCACTGTACAAGGGTATTTCCTATGACTACCAAAACCATCTGAATGAAAATCTGCCAAAAAACTGGTGAAGAACCAGCCACCAGAACTTGGTCAATGACCTGCCCAATCAGGATAGGTAGGTAAATTGATAAGCCAACTTGGGCAATAGTTCCTAGAAAGGCTAGGAAAAGGAGGAAGGGATGGCTTGCTAAATCTTTTGCCAAACGTTTGAGCGTCTGGTTTGCAGTTTGTCGTCTCATACTAGTCCTCCTTACCATGTTGGGATGCATTGATTTCGCGAAAAACTTGACTGGATTTCATCAAGTCCTCGTGCTTGCCGGTAGCTAGGAGTTCTCCTTTTTCCAAGAGGAGAATCTGGTCAGCCATCTGTAAAGTCGATGTTCTTTGAGAAATCAAAATTAAGCTCGTATTTGGCAGATTTTCTCGAATTGCTTTCAAGAGCTTGGACTCGGTAATGGTGTCCAGTGCCGAGGTTGCATCATCTAGGATGAGAAATGGAGTTCGGCGCAAGACTGCGCGAGCAATAGACAGCCTTTGTTTTTGACCGCCCGAGAAATTTCGCCCTCCTTCCTCAACTAGGGCATCCAAGAGTCCTTCCTTTTCACTGACAAAATCCTTTGCTTGCGCAATTTCCAAGGCCTGCCAAAGTTCTTGGTCCGTTACTTCGTGATTGAAACCTAGAGTCAAGTTGGAACGAATGCTTCCCTTAAAGAGTTCGACTTTTTGGGGCACATAGGCAATCCATGATCTCCACTGCTCCAAATTAAGAGGACTACGTCCATCTCGATAAAGGTCAATGCTCCCCTTATCTGCTGGATAAAGTCCAAGGATGAGTTGCACCAAACTTGATTTACCAGAACCCGTTCCCCCAATGATACCAAGAATTTGCCCTTGAGTCATATCAAAGGAAATGTCTCTCAGAGAAGGCTGGGCCGCATCAGGATAGATAAAGGTCAGTTCTTGAACTTGTAAAACCTGATCACTGGTAGCTTGCTTTTGTTCTAATTTTGAATGGATATCCTCTGGAGCCTCAGCAAAGACTTCCTCGATTCGCTTAGCTGAAATATAGGACTGGTTGAGAGAATTGATCAGCATGGCTAGCTTGACCAATTCCACCAAGATCTGTAGGAGATAGTTGATAAGGGCAATGAGAGCACCTTGACTTAGCAATCCTCCTTGAATAGAAACATATCCCTGCCAGATGATAACAAGGAGAGTTCCATTTACAATCAGATAGGTCAGGGGTGTTAATAAACTGGACCAGAAACCTGTCTTTTCTTGTAATCTAGCATAAACTTGGTTAAGAGTTTGAAAAATCTGTAACTCTCGTTTTTCTTGTCCAAAAGCACGAATAACCCGCATTCCTTGTAATTGCTGGCGTGTTTCCTGAACCAGTTGATCCGTTTTCTTTCTGAGACTGCTATAGAGAGGATTGACCAACCGAGAAAGGCCTACAATGACGATGGTCAAAATGACAACCATGACCAAGAACCAAAGAGTCAGCTCAGCTGAGATTCGATAGGCCATAAAAATGGCTCCAAAAACGATAATAGGCGCTCGTAAAAAGAGACGCAGGAATTGATTGATACCAGTCTGAATCTGGTAGGTATCCGAAATCAAGCGAGTGACCAAGCTAGAAGTGGTCAAACGATCTCTGCTGTCCTTTGGCAAGGAAAGAATATGACGATAGAGGTCGTTTGTCAATTCCTTGGCAAAACCCACCGCAGCCTTAGCTGAGTAGAACTGGGCTATTAAGGCCACTACAACACCAATTACTGCAAAGATAAGGAGCAAACCAATCTGCATCCAGAGATGACCTTGATTTTTCTGGGGCAAGGATTGGTCAACAATCCCAGCAATCACCATGGGAACCAAGAGCTCAAACACAGCTTCTAGTAACTTGAACAAGGGTGCTAAAATTGATTCCTTGATGTAGGGTTTAAAGTAAGATAATAGGTGTTTCATAAATCCCTTCTATTCGTATTCTGGAAATGAAGAAAGTGGGAAGCACCCACCCTCTCTGTTTTATTTGTTTAAGTAAGGCAGTAGATAGCCATATCCTGCTTCTTCCATCTCATCCTTGGATACAAAACGCAAGGATGCAGAATTAATACAGTAACGAAGTCCACCTAACTCCCGAGGGCCATCTGTGAAAACATGACCCAAGTGAGCATTCCCCGATCGAGAACGAACCTCAATTCGCTCCATTCCATGGCTCATGTCCTTGTAATAATGAATCAACTCCTTAGAAATCGGACGACTAAAACTTGGCCAACCACAACCTGAGGCAAACTTATCCTTGGCAAAAAAGAGTGGCTCACTCGTCGTAATGTCTACATAAATCCCTTCTTCAAAGGTTTGGTCATAGGCATTGGTAAATGGAGCCTCTGTAGCAGCTTCTTGGGTGACACGATAGGACTCTTCAGTTAAGCTTTCCTTTAACACTTCTTGACTAGGCTTTTCATAGTTAGAGGCATCAATCAACGGCTTCTCAGCATCGGTCACATCGATATGACAGTAACCTGAAGGATTCTTCTTAAGATAGTCTTGGTGGTAATCTTCAGCCAGAATGTAGTGGCGAAGTTTCTCCACCTCTACTGCAATCTTTCGCCCAATCATGCGCTCCTGCTCCTGCACCACTGTGTAGATAGCTGGCAAATCAGCTTCATCTTGGTAATAAATTCCGGTCCGATACTGACGTCCACGGTCATTCCCTTGTTGATTGACTGATAATGGATCAATAACACGGAAATAATAGAGTAAAATTTCTCTAAGTGAAACTGCCTTCTCATCATAAATCACTTGAACCGTTTCTGCATGGTCTGTTTCCTTGAGCAACTGGTAATTGGTCGTTTCGACTTGCCCATTAGCGTAGCCAACACTGGTTGCTGATACTCCAGAAATGCGTGAAAAATATTCCTCTAGACCCCAAAAACAACCACCTGCTAGATAAATTTCTGCCATCTTTATTTCTCCTTTATCAAGTTTTTAACTAGACTTCTTTTCAAAAAAAGGATAGGAAGCCCTCTGGTCGAGAGTTTCCCAATCCTATCTTCTATTCATTATTTTGCTTCTACACGGACACCTTGGGTATCAACCTTCAAATCATGCAGTTTTCCTTTGAAGGGGTGCTTTTCCAGTTCTGCCTTAATCGTTGGCATCTTGTCATGAGAAGCCAAGACCATAACTGTCGGCCCGGCACCAGATAGATAGGTTGCATAGGCACCATTTTCTTTGGCTACTTGCTTAATCGTCGCAAATTCTCTCACCAAGTCCTGACGATAGCGCTCGTGGAAGAGGTCTCCCTCGATTGCTTGCCCAGCGGTCACCATGTCTCCTGCCAACAAGGCAGCAACAGCCACATTGGCGATAGAACTAGCTGCAACAGCTTCCTTGTAGGACAATTTCTTAGGCAAGACGCCACGGCTATCTCGAGTACGCAATTCATAGTTTGGAATGTAGGCTAAGAAATCACACTCTGGGAAGTCTGCTACGATAGCAGAAACTTGTCCATCAACAGAGCTTGCAATAACGAGATTACCATAAATGGCCGGAGCTACATTGTCAGGATGTCCTTCAATCTTGGTCGCCAACTGCAATTTTTCATGGTCAGACAAGTTGAGATTCCCCAGTTGGTTGGCTAGTTCAATCCCAGCAACTATAACCGAGCTAGAAGAACCCAAACCACGCGCCAAGGGAACATCACTGGTCATTTTCAAGCGTCTTGGTTGCAAGTCTGGTACAATTTGTAAAGCAATTTTTAGTAAGAGATTACGCTCGTCATGAGGAATCCATTTGCCAATCTGGTGTTCAATCAACCACTCTTCTCGTTCTTCGCAGACCTCAATTTGAAGATACTTGGTTACAGCTACACCGACCGAGTCAAAACCTGGCCCGATATTGGCACTGGTTGCAGGTACAATAATCTTCATCTTATTCTCCTAGCACCTTGAAGGTATTCAAGAGGTCGAATTCTGAAACCTTCTTCAATTCAGCTGAGACATTTTCAAGCTGGGCTTTATTAATCTTGTGTGTAATGATCACGACACGCGCCTTGTCACCTTCTTTTCCATCTTGAAGGATTTGCTTGAAGGAAATATCTTGGGCATTAAAGATTTCAGCCAACTTCAAGACCTGACCTTTTGAGTCTGGAGCCAAGATTGAGAAGTAGTAGTTTGCTTTGACATCTTCAGGATTTGCCAAGACCAAGTCACGGCTGTATTCGTTGAAGTCTTTGCCAATGGTACCATCATTCAGGCGACGAACGATACGGACAATATCTGCTACAACACTTGTTGCAGTTGGTTTTTGACCAGCACCTGGTCCGTAGTACATAGACTCGCCGATACCGATAGATTCTACAAAAACAGCGTTCATTACGCCATTCACACTGGCAAGTGGATGTGCTATAGGTAGGAAGGTTGGAGTTACTTCTGCAGCAATTCCTGAAGGAGTTTCCTCGATAGAACCAACCAATTTCACTACATAACCAAGGTCTTGGGCTACAGCTACATCTTCTGGTGTGATGTTACGGATTCCCTTGTGGGCTACGTCGTCAAAGGCAACCTTCATACCAAAGGCAAATTGGCTCAAAATCACCATCTTGTAGGCTGCATCAATCCCATCTACGTCATTTGTCGGGTCACTTTCTGCAAAACCTAGTCTTTGTGCTTCCACAAGAGCATCATCGTAAGACCAGCCTTCTTCCACCATCTTGGTCATCATGAAGTTGGAAGTTCCGTTGACTACTCCAAGCACGCGCGTGATTTTATCAGAAGCCAAGGAATTTGCTAAAGTACGAAGAATTGGAATACCACCAGCTACTGCTGCTTCGTAGTAAAGTGCTACCTTATTAGCTTGAGCGATTTCTAACAATTCTGCACCATGGACAGCCAAAAGGTCCTTGTTAGCTGTAACAACGTGTTTCTCAGCTTCCAAGGCACGAGTGATAAAGGTTTTAGCAGGTTCGATACGTCCCATCAATTCCACTACGATCGTAATGTCTTGATCTGACAAAATGTCATCCACATTGGTTACAAAGTTAAAGTTATTCCCTGCTGCAAGCAAGCGATTTTTCTCATCTTCATCCTTGACCAACACCTTAGCAACTTCAATCTCTGAATGTGCTGATTGATTGATTTTTTCTCCATTTTCCTTTAGGAGGAAGGGCACACCACTTGCAACGGTACCAAATCCTAGTAAAGCAATTTTAACTGTCATGTTTGTCTCCTCGAAATTTTCTAATATAGCCATTATAACAGAATTTTGTGAAAATTCCTATTATAGTAAATCACTATTTCAATCTAGAAAAGAAAAAACGAATCAGACGATTCGCTCTCCTTAAAATCTAGAAATAGCTTTCCAGAAATGATTATCCAATCTTTTGCAGATTAAGTACTGCATCGTGATTCATCAAGACTTGACCATACTCTTGCAAGACCGAGCGACTGATGTCACTATCGTCCGCAAACTCGCGCATACGAGCCAAAAGCCACGCTGGATATGGACTTGGATGATTTTCAATATCCACTAAAATGGTCAAATAATAGCGCTCGTTCATCTTGTAGAGTTCAGAAGTTTCCATCTCAAAAGTCACTGTCTTGGCAAAAGCCACCAAGTCAGCCAACTTAGCAAAAGAAAGGATATAGTAGATGTAAGGTTCTTTCTTGTTCTCAGCTTCTTGTTCAGCCTGCTCCTGCTCTTCTTCCTTGGCTTCGACTTGCTCTAGAGATTGAATCGCTTCGATATCATCCTTAGTTTTGTCCGCGATACTTTTTTCCAAGGTTTTGATAAATTCATCAGGCGACATTTGAGCCAATTCTTCCATATCTGGTAAATCCGATAAGTCTTCAAAATCTAGATTTTGGTCAATCTTTGATTTGGTTACAAAGACATCAACCTTATCAGGTTTTGGAGTCACACGGAAGCTCAACATACCTGTATCCAAAAAGCTCTCAGGCATCTCTAACTCATCCAAGATAGCATAAAAGAACTCTTCTGTTTTTTCTTGAGGAACGAGAAAGTCAGCAATCTCCATGCCTCGATCCATCAAATCCTCTAAAGACATCGTGATTTTCAAAGTTGTATCACTAATTTGTTTCATTTTCATTGCTAGTAACCTCATACTTTCAGTTCTATCTATTATACTAGATTTTTACGATTTTATCAAAAGAATGAAGCGAGAATGTGATATAATACTAGAGACCATTTTACAATACAAGAAAGAAAGTACAATGAAAAATATAAAAGTTAATGCACTGGCTAGCTTACTAGTCAATGTTCTCAATATCGTTTTTCCTCTGATAACCAATCCTTATCTGACGCGGATTCTCAGCAAATCCAACTACGGTTATTTCAATACCGCCAATACCTGGGCTAGCTTTGTCATTCCTTTAGCCGCATTTGGAATCTATAACTACGGAATTCGAGCTATCAGTAAGGTCAAGGACGACAAAGATAAGATTAATTATGTCTTCTCCAAGTTATTCTATATATCTGTAATTACTTCTGTCCTTACAACAAGTATCTATTTTTTGTTTATTTACCTAGATAATAGTATTGAAAATTTGAAAGAACTCTACTATATACTTGGTGTCCAGGCTCTCTTCCAATTCCTTTATATCGAGTGGATGAACGAGGCTTATGAAAACTATGCCTTCATCCTTTACAAGACATTGATTATTCGGATTGCCATGCTGGTTGCTATCTTTACCTTTGTTAAAACTGCAGATGATATCGTTCCTTATGCCATCGTCATGAGTGCGACAACTATCCTCAACTACCTGCTCAGTTTTCTTTGGATCAAGAGAGAAGTTTCCTTTGTCAAAATTGGTCTCATGGAATTAATCAAAGCATCTAAGCCACTCTTGACCATGTTGCTTCTAGCTAATGCCAATATGCTCTACACCTTACTTGATAGAATGTTTATCACCAAAGGACCTGATGAAAACTACATTTCTTATTATACCATTGCTTCTAGCATCGTCATGTTGATTGCCAGTGTCCTGAGTGGAGCTATCAACGTCAGTATTCCACGTCTCGGCTACTATCTCGGTAAGAAAGACTACGAATCTTATAAAAATCTTCTAAACCAAGGAGCCGCCCTCTTTTATTTTCTTATCATTCCAACCAGTATTGGGATGATGGTATTAGGAAACTACGCTGCAGTCATCTACTCTTCTGAAAAATACCTTGAAGCTGGTATTGTGACTAGTGTCTTCGCCTTTCGAACTATCATTTGGGCTATTGAGTTGATTCTCGGTAAACAAATTATCTTCATCAACGACCACGAAAATCGTTTAACAGCCTTTTACTTTATTGGTGGCGGAGCTAATATCCTACTCAACAGTCTCTTGTATTTCAATAATATTTTTGCACCAGAGTACTACATTGCTACTACTATTATTGCAGAAACTGTAGTTGTTCTACTGGAAATTTACTTTATCAAGAAGCATCATCTGCTTGACTTAAAAGAAATATTTACTACTTTAACACGCTATACTATTGTATCGCTCGGATTCATTCCAATTTATTTCACTTTTAAATTTCTTTTCCAAATCAACTCTTATACAGTCAACCTCAATATGATACTCATGGTACTCTTGACTGTTGCGACTTGCGGTATCTATTATCTCTTGACGCTATTTCTTACCAAAGATAAAACACTCCACTATGCACTCAATCTTGCACTTGCTAAGATTAAAAGAAATTAAAAGAATCCCCTGCTAATAGACTATTCTACTAGCAGGGGATTTTCTCATTATTCCTTTTCTTTCTTGTCGGAACTACTTGACTCTATAAATGAGTCCTCTTTTTGTTTTTCTGAATTAGAAGAGTTCATTTCTTTTTGTTTTTCTTGTTTATCTTCCTTATTCATATTTTCTAATTTATCAGTCAAAGTAGACGTTTCCTGTTTGTTTGTAGATTGATTTGGCTTCTTATCAACAGTAACTACTTGTTTCCATACACCTTCTTCATTAACTTTATAACCATCAGGTGTTGTTGCATTCTTCAATAAAGAACCATCAGCTTGGAAATAGTACCAATGACCATCAAGCTGTTTCCAACCTGTCTGCATAGCTCCTGTTGAATCAAAGTAATATTGATCACCATTGACTTTTTGAAGGCCAACCAACATAATACCATCTTCAGGATTTAGATAATACCAGACGCCTTTGTCTTTTATCCAACCAGTTTTCATGGCTCCATTTGATTCAAAGTAACGGTAATGATTATCAAACCATTTCCAGCCAGTCTGCATGGCACCAGATGCACTAAAGTAATATTGCTTGCCATCTACTTGATTGAGTCCAACCAACATAGCGCCTTCCTTAGATTCAAGATAATACCACATATCATGATCTTTTAGCCAACCAGTTTGGAGTGCACCAGATGAGGCGTAATAATGCCAGACATCATTTGACCACTGCCAGCCAACTTGCATGTTACCTGAGGATTTAAAGAAATAGGTTTTTCCATCAATCGCTTTAGATCCTACGGCCATGATACCTGTTTCTGGATCCAAATAA
The DNA here is from genome assembly GCF_003942765.1 of Streptococcus mitis. Taxonomy (GTDB): domain Bacteria; phylum Bacillota; class Bacilli; order Lactobacillales; family Streptococcaceae; genus Streptococcus; species Streptococcus mitis_BE. The sequence continues at coordinate 147,152 of NZ_RJNW01000003.1, read as the reverse complement.
TACCATGATTCTTTATCTTTCAACCAACCAGTTTTCATAGCACCTGAGTTCGTATAGAAGTACCAGCTATTGTCTTGCCACTTCCAGCCAGTCTGCATGGCACCACTAGCATTCAAATAGTAACGAATACCCTTTATATCTTGTCTGCCAGTTAACATGATGCCATCTTTATCCAGATAATACCATGTTTCCTGATCCTTGACCCAGCCAGTTTTCATAGCTCCAGAACTTGCAAAATAGTTCCAGTGACCATCAACAAAGGCCCAGCCAGTTTGCATGACACCTTCTTGATTAAAGTAGTATGTGCTTCCATTGATATTCTTTTTACCGACAGTCTTTAGACCATCCTCATCATAGAAATACCAAGCTGAATCAATCTTTTGCCAAGTTGAAGGCTTACCTGAAATTTGTAGTACGCCACTTTCGCTAAAGAACATCTTCTTACCATTAAAAACTTGGTGTCCTGTCAGCATCTTACCATCTGCCGCAAAAAGGTATTTTTTCCCTCCAATTTCAGAGAGCTCGCTAAATCGTCTAGCACCATTCGACTGGATATAATACCAAGAGTTATCTAGCTTGAACCATCCACCAGTTTGCATTTTACCATTTTTGTTCAGATAGTAATCATTCCCCTTGGCATTTTCTCCCCAGTCGTCATTAAGGTGAAGCCAGCGGCCTGCTTGCATTTGTCCTTTTCCATTAAAGAAGTAAGTGGCTCCGCCAATCTCTTTCCAGCCGATAGCCATTTCCCCGTCAGACAAACGATATTTCCAATAGCCATCTTCTTGATACCATTTTTCGTCAACTACTGGGATATCAGGGAAGGTATTTGAAACATTAGCAAATCCTTTATCGCTAATATCAAAAACAGTAGCGTCTTGAGTTTGGCTAGCAGCACGAAGAACCTGAATATTTTTCTTCTGAAGGTATTCTCTAGTTGAAGCAACATTAATATCTCCACCAGTTGTCTGAATAATCATTTTTGGTGATAAGTTTTCAAGGAAATTAATCGTATTTGAAATTGTCGCATCATAATGGTGGTTCCATTTCATCATATCAACCTTGCCGATAACTGGACCTAACTTATCTTCTGCTCCTTCGGCATTATCCAAATCTCCACCAAGATAGATTCTCTTTCCTGCCACAGTCACTACTGAAACAATGGAGTTGGAGTTATCATCTCGAACTTTTTTCAGATTCCCATCAGCATCATATTCATTCTTATAGTTGTAGAGCTGGATATCCATATCACCTAATTTTATATGGCTATCCTCATCTGAAATATTCTGGATAAGCGTAACTCCTCGTTTTTGAGCTGCTCTCAAAGCATTATCATAATTGAAAAGATTATCCCATAGACCCCACTTTGCTGTGATTCGATCATCTGAATATTTTTTCAAATAAAACTTACCAACCTGATAACGATTGAGTATTTCGTCTGCTCCACCAATATGATCACTATGAACATGAGTTCCTATGATAAAATCTAATTTTTTAACACCTATTTCATCTAGGTGGCGAATCAATCTATCCTCTAATACTTGATAATTTCTCATAGAAATTCCCCAACGACTTGGATAGCGTGGGTCACTCCCATCAGGAAAATCATAGTCTTCTCCCATATCAATCAAAGCATAGTGACCATTGCTTTCCAGAAGGATGGCGTCACTCCCAGATTTTGCTTTAGTATTTATGAAATGGATACGATTGCCCGAACCTGCAGAGATAGTATTTGCATCTACTCCTTGCGATAACTGAATCAGCGCTAGAAAGAATACAAGAAAACTATACCCAACTAATTTTATTAACTGTTTATTTTTCATCTTGAAAACCCCTTTATTTTAAAAGATAAGAAACTTATACTAATCAATCCAATAATTTTTATCTCCTCCTGGCACTTGTTGCTCAATGGGTGGCGGACTCATATAGTTTTCTCCAAATTCGTAGACAAGTAATTCATGGTATTTTCTAGGAACCTTGACCACAATGTTTTCATACGGCATATCAATCAAATCATAGAGCCATTCTTTTTTTATACCATCTGGATAATAGGAATCATAGATAGTACAAGTGAGATCTGTTGCTTGATCCACACTATACTTCAAAGCAAGACTCTCTAATTTTTGGTTCCATATCTGTGGGGAAGTTAAACGAAAAATAGCTGACCCCATATAACGAGGGAGATTTTTAAGTCCACCATTCTCAGACTTAATCCCTTTAAAATTCAAAGAAGAAAGACGAATGAAATATTTGTAGAGCTTCATTTTCTTCTGGTCACTTTCTTGCGTTACGACACCATCATATGGAAAGATGTCAACGCAGGTTCCCAATACGACCGTTTTATCTATAAGATTAGCATCTCGACGTGTCCTCACATCATAGACTCGCATATAACTGTAAGGATACCCCTTTGTTTCTCTGAATGAAATTAATTTGTAGTAGGGATGATTTTCATTTTTTAAAACCTTATACAGTTTTTCAAACTCATCACGCGCTAAGGAAATATCTGTATCATCATCCCAAGGTATAAATCCTTTATGGCGTACAGCTCCTAGTAATGTTCCAAAATCAATAAAATATTTGATATGATGTTGTTCACAAAGATCATGAAGATACTTCAAAATATCTAATTCTACTTGTTTGATTTCTTCAAGAGTTAAAGTTCTTTCAGACATAGGTTTTATTCTCCTAATTTTGACTATATTTTTAAACGTTTCTTAATCCCAATCCAGTTATTTAGACTTTTTAACAATCTTCCACAATTTAAAATCATGATGAGATACTCTTTGTTCAACTGGCGGCAATTGCATATAATCTCCGTAGTCTGAGGTCAAAATTTCATGATATTTTTTCGGAATAGTAAATTTCTTACCTTCAAATGTTCCAGTAGTAACTTGTTCTAGCCATTCGCGTCTCCACACTGGTTTGTTCATATCCTTGTAGATAAGATAATCCACTTCCTCATAATCTGACACTTTACGTGATTTAGCAAGTTCTTCAATTTGTGCAACGTATTTATTTGTATTTGTGAAATAAAAAATAATAACTGAAATATAGCGTATCAGTGAATTCAGAACACTTTTCGTATTGGTGATACCTTTAAATGTATAGCAACTCAATTGACGTTTCTTTATCAGCTTTGTCATCTTGTTCTTGAAATTGGCATCATTCTCGTAGCCATCTACAGGGAAAATATCTACATAAATCCCCATATTTGAATCAATACGAACATCTTCTTCTAGCAAGTAGGTATGGTTATCCTGCACTTTCATGAAGGGATAGACATAGTTGAGATTATTTTTATAAGACATCACTTCGTAACGTTCATCAGGGTTAGCAATAAGATAGTCTTGCAACTTTTCATAATCTTCTCGTAACATACAGATATCCATGTCATCATCCCAAGGAATAAAACCTTTATGACGAACCGCACCGATAAGACTGCCATAAGCTAGGAAATATTTGACACCAATTTTCTGGCAAGTTTCATGAATGTATTCCATGATTCCTAGTTCCATCTGTTGGATCTCTCTAATATCAGTTACTTCCTGATAACGAATACCTTCATCACGTTTGCAAACAACTAATCCATAACCAATAATCAACCAAAAGATAATATTAATAAAGTTAGTTGAGTACATAATCTGACTTTCAAATAATTGACCGAACAAGATGCCAAAGAAAAGAATCATAATCAACTTTTCAGAGTTCTTTTTAGAAACAATCAAATAAGTCAAAAAGCGCTTAATTATATATCCTAGTAGAAGTAGAAAGGATACTAAACCTAAAATTCCAGAACTAACAAATATCGTTACCAAAATGTTATGGAAATTTCCACCAATAAGAGAATTTTGAATCTCAAATTTACTGAAATATTTTGTGTAATAATCTGGAACATTTCTTACACCATAACCAAAAATTGGTTTCTCACTTCCCATTTTTATAGCATTTTTCCAAATATAAGTTCTGCCACTAGGTGTTGTTTCTATTAGATGAAGTTCACCTGTTTTTTTTATAACTGAAGAATCCGTTTCTGCATAAGATTGTCCTTTATTTAAGTCTAATACAGTCGCTTTCCCCGAGGATATGTAAATAGAGGTTACATAACTCAATCCGATGTTAGCAGCAGAAACAAGTAAAGCAGAAATAATAAAGATTAGAAATCGCTTAGCTAACTTGCCCCCGTTAATAAAGAAACTATAAAACCCAATCATTAACACTAAAGATAATAAAGCTCCTCTACTTTGCATGGTTGCGAAGTAAACTAATTGAATTACATTATTCAGTTTAAGATAGACAGAATATTTACTTCCTTTATGAATCAAATACATAGCCAAAATAATGCTAATGTATGAAAATATCGCACTAGCATTTGGATTAACAATCCCCCACAGACGTCCATTCATAACACCATAGTAATAAGATTGTTCGCCAATCTTAAATAGGATAAGGACTCTACTTACCAATAAACCAAACGCAAAAATTGCTGAAGAAAAAGATACAATTTGAACCGTATATGCAATCCAGTCAAATAATTTTTTAAGTTGCCCTGATTCTAACATGGTAAATAATAAAATATAGGTCACCATAAAGAGGATCTCTATCACATTTCCAATCAAATGTCCAGAGCGATTAAAAATAGCTGATAACAGATGACTTCCAGCCAATAGACCAAATAAGGACAGAAATTTGCGATCTACTGTGATCTCTTTCCACTTAAACAATAAAGTATAGCAAATATAAAGCACTACAATCGCTGACAATCCTTTATAGAGGGGATTGGCTATCTTATAAACCAGTGAACTCATACTTAAAATCGAAATAAAAACAAATAGATACGCAATCCATAGTTTTGATTTTTCAAAGTATTCATCCAATTTTGAAAAATTCATTTTCAACTCCTTCTCATGATATTAGTTTTTTAATCCAACAATTTTCTTATATAGCCATGGAGAAATGACAAGTGAGAGGATCGCTACCTTGCGAAAAGTAGTGAAATAAGCATCCTTCCATATTTCACGTCGATGCTGAACAATCCAAGTCCTCAGCTCGGCTTTCTCCTTTTGATACTCTCCACGTGAAGTAAAGATAATTTTATCGTAAACTGTGATGTACGACCAACATTCTCTATTTTTTAATTCGTGTTTTAAATTAGGAAAAATTTGTGAAACTTGAGCGATTATTTGCTTATAAACTTCTATCGTATCAAATACATACCGATTAACAGATGTTGTCGCACTTCCCTCACGATGATCATAATAATAAATCGGTTTGTCAATAAATACGCTACTACATCTTGTCTTTAGTAACAATTCAGTTAAAAATAGGGCATCTTCAGCCAGGTGATAATTTGTATTAAACTTTTCATCCGCAAGCAGGTCTCTCTTAAACAGTTTTGCGACTGGAAAAAATGACGTTCTGGTAGTCATCAGTAGTTCCTTCATGGTTTCTTCTGTCGACCAGAGTTCTGTTTTTCCAGAATGTGGAGGAAGGTCTGTTACAATGCCATTTTTGATATGGTGTAGAGGAGCAATCACAAAACCTACATGTTCTCCCTCAACTGCACTAGCTAAAGTAGCTAGATAATCATTGGTGACGAAATCATCGCTATCAATAAAAGTTATCCAAGCACCTGTCGCTAGCTGAATTCCAAGATTTCTTGCATTAGAAACACCAGCATTTTCGATATGGTAAACCTTGATATTCTCATACTGATTTGCTAAATCATCACAGATCTTTCCACTAGAATCAGTAGACCCATCATTTATTAGGATTAGTTCAAAATTGGTATAAGTCTGATGAAGAATTGACTCCACACATCGTTCCAAATAGGCTTCTACATTGTAGACTGGAACGATAACGCTTATTTTTTCTCCCATCATGCTCCATATTCTCCCTTGTACTCTCTATAACTCTTATCCATATCAGCGATAACAGCATCATGATGTGGTAGCTGCTTATCTGCTGGTGGAGGTGTCATATAATCACCAAAAGCAGTGCTGAGATAGGCATCATAGCCGACTGGAACGGGCAGCTCTGTCTCTTCAAATGGCAAGAAGAGATTATCTTCAAAGGATGCGATTGGGTACTTGTTTCTCATGTAGCCAGGACCGGAGCATAACTCCGTGATTCCATCGCTCTCAGCCAGACTGTACTTGGTCATTTCTTTTTCAGCTTTTTTCCAAATGCGATAACGGAGAGATTTTGGTGTCAAACCGAGTAAAATGCGACTCCCCCACTTCATAAGTGCGCCATGTTTTTCTGGAATAGTTTGGGCACAAAACAGAGAATAAATCAAGGCCCAACGAACCTGTTTTTTCCGCTCAGCTGGATTTTTAGGATAATAATCCAAAGGCAAAACATCCAAAGCCAAACCATGTGGCAAATTCAAATCTTGCTGGTAAGGTTTAATGCAGGTAGTTTCCTTGTCACGAATAGTAATAAAAAGATTGCGATCGACAAAATCCTTGTTACTCTTTGACAAGAAATAACGCTCATCTGCATAACGAGGCCATAATTCTGCCAATTTTTCATAATCCTTACGGGGCATAAAAAAATCTAGATCATCATCCCAAGGAATGAAACCCTTGTTTCGAAGGGCACCAATAGCACCTCCACCACAAAGATAACAAAGCAAATCATGTTCTTTACAAAATGCGACGAAATATTCAGCCATTTCCAGACTACGAGCCTGAATCGCTTTCAAATCACTCATGTCTCTCCTCTTCTGTTCAATAACGAGTTATATCGTTTTATTATACCATAAAAAAGCCTTAAAAATCCATCAGACACTAAGAAAAATCAAAGTTCAAACCACTATTTTACTGGTGATTCGAACCTTGATTTTTCCTGTATTAATCTCCTATCTAATTCCAATTGTAGAATATTCATCTCTACACAATCGTATCATAATCTCTTTCTTTCGTCTTCAAAGTCTCAACAACCTTTGTCGAATAAGCTCCTTTCATAGTTGTATCGAGTTGACTAGAAATCATCTCTAGTGCTGTCTTTGTTGCTAGAGCTTCTGTTTTGATCTTAAAGTCACCATCTGACATCAAATTATTACGCTCATTCAATTTGATCGGTGAATAGATATGACTGATTAGTAAACGTTCTAGTCCCTTCTGAATCTCAATCATATTATTGTTCACTCCTGAGAAGAAATCATTAATCATTTCATCAAACATAAGCTATCCCTTCCTTTTTTCTTGTTCGAGTGTCGTCTTTCGACGATGTAATGTATCTATATCCTCTTCTAATTTTCGTCGTTCTCGTCTATACTCAATCTCTTCTTTTTCAATACTTTGTTCCAAAGCGCGCTGATTTCTTATAAATCCTATAGATACTGCTTGGCTAAAGTCCGAAGCTATTCTGTTTAATCGTGCTCTTTCCTCAGTAGTATCCACGTCCACTTGTCCCAGGGTATGCTGGATCATCTGGTACTTTCCTTCCATCATATGCAACAATTGGTCACGTTTTTGCTGAAGGTCTTCAAATTGTTCTTCTCTTTGTTGGCGAATAGAACGATTGCGTTCATCTAATAAATCTAAATGGTTTTGCTTTGTTCTTAATTTCTGCCAGATTACTTGACTTTCATCCATTCTTTAAAATTCCCTGCTAACTCTTTATCATCTTCCAATTTCTTTTGGACACCATCTGCTATTTGCTTTTCTAAACTTTGAAAATCTTCGGCTAGTTTTTCTGATTTTTTGATTTTTGGATAGAAATAATGATCAAGATCATCTACGATTGTCGTACGAGATACTCCTCCATCAGAATAGGCTGTCGCCACCTCTGTAGGTGATAAAATAAAAGCAAAGGGAACGTGATAAGTGCTCGCTACTATTTTCTCTGCTTTTTGATGCGCTTGACGAACGATGGAACGAATCTCTTCATAACCAGCATTTGCGACTTCATGCAATCCCGATGAAATCGTTAAGGCATGTTCGGAGTCTAAAAAGAGTTCCTCACCACTCGTATAACCGCCTGAAGCCAATGCCTCTTTAGCCTTTGCATAGGAATACAAGCCACTGGAAACCTTATCCAAACCAGATGAATACCGTTTTTCAAACGATGAACGATCATTCTTAATTTTAAGACTACCATCTTCATTAAAAACATAACCGCCCCACAAGTGTTGAGAATATACAAAATCTACCTGTTGTACAGAGTCCACATGATGCATCATCCCTACAACACCGACACTATCCATTCTATTTTTAGGGTAACCTATAGGAACCAAATCTTTATCATCAACGTAATTATGAATACGGTACTTTATCGCATCCACACTCTGCCGCTGTTCTTTGGTCAAGACCGGATAGATATTCGGGCCTTGGTAGATATAAGCTCCTGAAATACGTGAAATGTCCCTAACATTAGCTAGGGCGTATTGGGCATTCATGGAGCCAAGAGAGTGAGCATAAACTGAGATTTTAGCGTTCGGATATTCCAACATTATATCATCTAAGATAGATGCCGCCGCCTTCAACTGAGAAGTCACCCCTTCTTCACCTTTCAAAATATTTTGAGCCATGGGAATATCATTTTCAAACCAATCCACTTCCCATCCTTTATCAAATGGCGCTTTAGAACCTTCGTAGAGAACAGAAACTTCCGATTTGTCTGGACTCTCAACTACGTAAACCTTTATTCCTGTCTCGTTTTCAATCACCTGACGGACTGTGCCGATATCTTCTATCTCTCCTTTATCATTTATGATTTCCATAGACTCTGTTTCAGAATACTTTGTATATTCTTCATTGGCAATTTTTTGACGTTCATGATCAGTATACTGTCTACTCACTTTTTCTCTCCGTTATTATTTTTTTAAATTTAGCAGAGCTTCCTCCACCATCATTAACTAACTTTCCGCTACTTCTATCTTTATTAATAGTGAAAAATACATATAATTCTTCGTCATTATTTATATAAATTTTAAATTTGATCCCTCCCATTGGACTATGAAAAATGGAATTAATATCTATATCATAATTCTGGATAATATTTCCTTCTTCAAGTGCCCCTTTATGCCTCAGCTTTAGGTTATCTTCTATGATCTTTTTGACTTCCTCACCCTTGACAACCCTAACCATCTCGTCTTGTTCTACTTTTTTCATCACCTTGTATCCTCCTATACTTAATCCAACAATAACTAGTAAACTAGCTAAAACGATTCCTATAATTTTTAATGACTTCATGACATCTCCTTTATGTTATTTTACAAATATATCAAGTACTGATTTACTTATAGTATACCATAAAGATTTGTCTGGACTCTCAACTACATAAACCTTCAATCCTGTCTCGTTTTCTATCACCTGACGGACTGTACCGATATCTTCTATCTCTCCTTTATCATTTATGATTTTCAAGGGATCTGTTTCAGAATACTTTGTATACTCTTTATTAGCAATTTTTTGACGTTCATGATCACTATGCTGTCTACTCACTTTTTCTCTCCGTTATCATTTTTTCAAATTTAGCAGAGTTTCCTCCGCCATCATTAACTAACTTTCCACTTTTTTTATCTTTATTAATAGTGAAAAATACATATAATTCTTCGTCATTATTTATATAAATTTTTAATTTGATCCCTCCCATTGGACTATGATTGATGGATTTATCATCAATTTGATAAGACTTTATTTTCCCTTTATTTGTTAAATAAAATTGATCCATTTCTTTCAAATCATCTTCTATAATCTTTTTGACTTCCTCACTCTCTACAATTCTCACCATCTCATCATGTTCTGCTTGTTTCATCACTTTAAATCCTCCTACGCTTAATCCAACGATAACTAATAAACTAGCTAAAACGATTCCTATAATTTTTAATGACTTCATGACATCTCCTTTATGTTATTTTACAAATATATCAAGTACTGATTTACTTATAGTATACCGTAAAGAGCGGTCTAAACTCTCAACTACGTATATCTTCAACCCCGTCTCGTTTTCAATCATCTGACGGACTGTGCTGATGGAACTTTTTCGAGTTTCTATATAAATATCATTATCAACTTGTAATGTATTATCATATTCTTTTTCAGTAATTAAATTTCGTTCATATTCGCTATACATAGAATCCATCAGTTTGAGTCTCCCTTTAATTTTTCCAGAGGTGGATTACTCCCACCGCCATTTCTTAATTTGCCATCACTATCTTTATGTAAGAAAACACTAACTTTATAACTTGAAGAATCATTTATATACAAATAAACAATTATTCCTCCCATTGGATTATGATCAAAAGAATCAACTTTATATGATTTAATAATTCCTTTTTCTGTTAGAGCATTCGGATCTATTTGTTTTAAGCGCACTTTAAAAATCTCTTTTGCTTCCTCACTCTCTACAATTCTCGCCATCTCATCGTGTTCTACTTTTTGCATTACTTTATATCCTCCTATGCTTAATCCAACAATAACCAAAAAACTAGCTAAAATGATTCCTACAATTTTTAATGGCTTCATGACGTCTCCTTTATGTTATTTTACAAATATATCATGCACTGATTTACTTATAGTATACCATAAAGATTTGTCTGAACTCTCAACTACGTAAACCTTTATTCCTGTCTCGTTTTCTATCACCTGACGGACTGTGCCGATATCTTCTATCACTCCTTTATCATTTATGATTTTCAAAGGATCTGTTTCAGAATAACTTGTATACTCTTCATTAGCAATTTTTTGACCAGAGAGAATCTCTTGTAAATAGAAAATAAAAGAGTAGATACAAGCATTTTAGGGTGATAAGACGGCTGACCAAAGGCATGATAGAAGGCATCGAAGTGACAATCTTCCAAGGTATTCACCACTTTTTCAATAGTAAAGACAAGATGATCTTTTGGTAAGAAAGAACTGATTTCTAGTGGTATAGTTGTTTGATTTGTGTTATAGTGAATAGGCATGGGATAGACTTTCTAAATGGTTTATTAAGCAATTCTATTTTACAAAGACTACCACAACCATGTAAAAAAGCAACGGCAAATCCGTTGCTTTTTTTGGAGATAAGGGACTATTGTCCAAGGATCGTTATTTTATATTTAAAGTATAGTTTTTTTATTTGGAATTTTGTCTTATCTTATCTCATTCCCATCTGAGAAAGTTTAGTTTGATATTTATTTTGGTCTACTAAGAGTGCCTGTCCTCCATAAACATCGTAATCATCGACCCAATCACCCAGTTCTGGAACTGTTAATCTCTCAATGCCATTTTGCGCTCCATCTAGGAAGGATAAGCCATTGGTCAATAAGAAACTATAGGGAACATTCGTAGAGGTCATCCCAAAGACCTTACCTAGTGCTTCTGATCCAGTAAAAAGTTTAGTTGGATCCTTGAGCTGTTGCAAAACAGTTGTCAACACTTGCTGTTGTCTCTTGGTCCGCCCGTAATCACCTTCATCATCATCACGGAAGCGTGCATAATTGAGCAAGGTTGAACCGTTCATCTGCTGTTTCCCAACTTTAATAGTCTGGGTTGGAGACTCTGTTTCCGTAGCATGTAAATCATCTCCAACCGTAGCTTCGGTTAAAGGTTGACCTTCTAAGGTTGAAAATTTGGCATCAATCGTCACCCCATCAGGGAAGAGTGTGTCAATAGCGGTTGCGAAGGCCTGGAAATCAACCAAAGCATAGTACTTAATGTCCAAGTCAAAATTATCTTTCAATACTTGGCGAACCATTTCTGCCCCTTTTTGGCCTTCTTGTTCCCCTAGTTCATAGGCTACATTTAACTTGTTATCTGTTTGTTTCTTCCCATTGATAATCTTACTATATCCATCAATATAAACTAAGTTATCACGCATGAAGCTGACCAGCTTAATTTTCTTATCTGAGCCACCAACGTTTAGAACCATAATCGAGTCCGTTCTCGTCTCAGCACTATTTTGGCCAATCCGTCCATCCGTTCCCATAATCAAAATATTGACCCCATCCTTGGTATCTTGACCATGAAAAACTTCTACTTGAGCTGCCTTAGCGTTGGCAGGTTTGGTTGGATCCGCATTTGAATAACCTTTTAGGAACATAAAAATCATGCCAAAACCGACACAGGCTAGAAGTGCAAGCAATCCTGCAAAAATGCGCCCCCAACGAATCTTACGTTTTTTGGACTTAACCTTCGGAAGAGAATGAGTTTTCTGGTATTTTTTTGCACGACTTCGGTTACCATAGGATGGAAGAGGAGACTGATTGATTGGTTCCATGAAAGACTCTTCCATATCGTGATTTTCATTATGAATTTCTGGAGAAGCTTCACTACTGCTAGCCGTATTTAACTTACCTTGCAGGTAAGCAAACTCTTTTTTCTCTCGCTCATTGAGGTAATGAATGTTCTTAAAAAGATAGTCATAACGCAACTGCTCGTGATGGCTTAAAGGATTTTCTTTACTCATCTTCTCTCCTTTCCATGGTCTGATATTGGATAAATAGGATAAGCTCCCAGTACTTTATACTGGATTCCAATCGCTTCTAATTCTTTTTGGGCAAAGTTAACCAAGTCCTTATCGGCATAATCAACATCGATAATGAAAAAGTATTCACCCAGTGCTGTCTTGAGTGGACGACTTTCAATTTTTGTCAGGTCAATTCCTCTCCAAGCAAAGGTCGATAGGGCCTTATAAAGTGCACCGGGAAGGTTGTCAGGTAAGGTCAATGCCAAACTCATTTTCTCAGTTTGTGCTTTCAAGGGAATAGAAGGCTTTTCAGCTCCCAAAACCCAGAAACGTGTGAAATTGGCTTCCATTTCCTGAATATCTTCAGCAATCAGTTCTAAGCCATATTCTTCAGCAGAACTTCTAGGCGCAATTGCTGCATAAGGCTGGTCTGGATGTTCAGAAATAAAACGAGCCGCATAAGCTGTACTAGCTGTTACCTCGATTTGGGCCTCTGGATATTGTTCATCGATGAATTTCTTTCCTTGAGCCAAGGCCTGTGGATGTGAAAAAATCTTTTCAATCTTAGTATGACCTGGAACCACCATCAACTGCTGATGAATAGGCTGAACGATTTCTGCTACTGCTTGAATGCGAGCCTGATGAAAAAGGTAGTCCAAGGTTTCATGAACACTACCCTCGATAGAATTTTCAACTGGCACCACAGAATAGTCCACCAAACCTTGCTCATAGGCCTTGATGACATCTGTAATATTGGCAAAGGCCTGCAATTCCTCCTGAGGAAAAGCTGTCTGCACAACGTGGTGTGAAAATGATCCCTTGGGACCTAGATAAGCAATTTTCATCTCAGTTCCTCTATAATTTCCTCTGGGCTTAGCTTAGTCACATTCAAAACCCGACTAGCCACTTCCTCATACCAAGCCTGTCTTTCTTGGAAAATAGCTGCAAGTTCTTCCTTGCTATTATTTAGAAACAGCGGGCGCTGATTTTCCTGATCAGCTGCGATACGTTGGTAGAGGGTTTCAAAATCAGCTTTCAGATAGATGTTATCAGAATTGGTCTTTAGTAAGTCACGATTTCGCTGAGAAATAACCACTCCCCCACCAGTTGACACAACTTGATCTCTTTGTAGTAACTCAGCCAATACTTCTGACTCTACCTGTCGAAAGGTCTCTTCTCCCATTTCCGAGAAAAATTCCGCAATGGACATACCTAAGCGCTTCTCTATCAGAGCATCCATATCGAAATAATCTGGGTCCAATCCTCTTGCAATAGTCGATTTGCCAGCCCCCATAAATCCGAGTAATACCTTAGCCATGAATCAAGCTCTCCAAATCATCAAAGAAGCTAGGATAGCTGGTATTGATGGCTTCTGCACGATCAAGTTCCACTTGTCCATCTGCAACCAAGAGGGACGCGATAGCCGTCATCATGCCGATACGATGGTCTCCAAAAGTATTGACTCTAGCACCGTGAAGGGCTGATTTTCCTTTGATAATCATTCCATCTGCTGTAGGTGTGATATCCGCACCCATGCTATTTAAAGCGTCTGTCACAACCTGAATGCGGTCTGTTTCCTTGAACTTGAGTTCCTCAGCATCCTTGATAACTGTTACACCTTGGGCTTGAGTCGCAAGCAGAGCGATAACTGGCAATTCATCAATCAAGCGTGGAATCAAAGCGCCACCAATCTCTGTTCCTTTGAGGTCTGAAGACTCAACAGTCAAGGTTGCAGATTTAGCGACTGGGTCAATTTCAGTTATTTCTAGTTTTCCACCCATGGCACGAATGACATCAATAATACCGGTACGCGTTTCGTTGATACCCACATTTTTAAGCACCACACGAGAATTTGGAACAATCAAACCTGCGACCAACCAAAAGGCTGCACTGGAAATATCTCCTGGAACAACCACCTTTTGTCCTGTCAATTTTTGTGGCCCTTGGACTGTGATTTTCTTGCCGTCCACACTTAAATGACCACCAAATTGTTGTAACATATCTTCCGTATGATTACGAGTGCACTCTTTTTCGATAATAACAGACTCCCCCTGAGCCTGCAAGGCCGCAAACATCAAGGCTGACTTAACTTGGGCAGAGGCAATTGGCAACTCATAATGAATAGGTGTTAGGCTTTTCGTCCCTTTTAAATGAAGGGGAGGCAGGTCTCGCTCAGTTTGCCCCGAAATGCTGACGCCCATTTTTTTCAGAGGAATAGTCACACGGTCCATGGGACGTTTGGAAAGACTATCGTCTCCGAACATTTCTACTTCGAAGTCTGCGCCAGCAAGGACACCTGAAATCAGGCGAATCGAGGTGCCAGAATTTCCCATATCAAGGGCATTTTGCGGCGCTTTTAAGCCATCCATGCCTACACCTTGAATAGTAATAACCCCATCTTTGTCCTCAATTTCAACACCAAGGTCACTAAAAACCTGCATAGTCGAAAGAACGTCTTCACCTCGCAGAATATCATAAACCTTAGTCTCACCCTCAGCCAAACTTCCAAAGATAATGGAACGATGGCTGATAGACTTGTCACCTGGAACGCGGATACTGCCGTGTAAGTGGCTAATGTTTGTTTTTAGTTTCATACTGGACCTCATACTTGCAATACTTTTACTTATTTTATCATAAAAAGCCAGAAATTCCTTAAAAATTTCTGACTTTATGGTAGTTATTTTCTTATTTTAGCAATTCTGAAACTGGTTCGAAAACAATTTTTTCAATGTCAGAAAGGTAAATTGCCAATTGTTGTTGCTTGGTAAAGAATTCTGACAAGAGGTTATTTCCTTGAATCTGTTTACCAAAGCCTTCCATTTTCGCTTGAAAGGATGCGTCTGGCATTTGACCTGTCTGTGCTAGTCTTTGAATTTCCTCTTGGAAGGCAACATATTCTGTAAAAATTTTGCTTGCCTCAGCATCTGCTGAAATAGCATCTTTAGCTGCTTTGACAGCCTTGTATTCTGGTAATTCGCGTAGACCGCGACTGAGTTCGTTTGCACTATCGTAAATATTTGACATGATTTTCTCCTTATTTATTTTTTTAAAAATTACTAGTCACTCTGTGGTCATTATTATTGTGCAATCACTTTTATATGACCTCTTGAATGTCCATTGCTTAATTCCTTATCTGGTATATACTCTATCTTCAAAGCTCCTAAATTAGAACCTGTTTTTATTTCATTTGACATAAGATTACCAAAATAGTTATTTATCTCATCATCGGATAAGGATGATTCAATCGATTTAACAATATCATGAAATACTTCTTTCATTCCTGTAACACCAAATTCACTATTTTCATTTGTCTGATTAATTGTTACATTGATTTTATCAGTATCATTTGCATGTAAAAACTCCAAGTAATATCCGTAGCTTGATGCGAAATATTTTATTTTTATATTTCCTTTTTTGATATTTTCTAATGGGCTATTAGAATTTTGATTATAGCTATTGATAAACTCATTAATATTTCTATCGTCTACATACTTTGAATTGGTTTTCTCTTAATTTATTTCCTTGTTGGATGGTTCATTTTTTGTCTCGACACTGGCTTCTGAAGTAGTTTTCACATCTTTTTTAACAGCGTAAGCTCTAAGTAAGATAAAAGAAATAAAGATAATACCAAATATGAATCTAGGCTCTATTTTAGGAATGATTTTCTCCTTATTTGATGATGACTGTATAGTCTGTATTTTCTGTTATGAGATGCTCGGCTCTTTCCAAGTCTTGAGCATTTTTAAATGAAATTTGTAGGATCCCGTGAATATCTTCCCGGTTTTCCTCGTTAATATGAATATTGACCAAGGAAGTTCCACGTAGCAGTTCCAAAATCCGTAAGATGACATCTTCTTCATCGGGAACGTCAACATAGAGGTCGTAAGAACTGTCTACTCCACCACGCTTATGGATTTCCATGGCCTGACGTTGCTCACGCGCTTGATTGAAAAAGTTCCAGATTTGCTCCTCATCTCCCTTGCTGATGGCCCGGCCAACCTCATCCAAACGTTCTTTAAAATCCTCAATCCGCTCTAGGATTGTCTCGCGATTGGACAAGAGAATGGAGGTCCACATACCTGGCTCGCTTTCTGCAATTCGAGTCATATCTCGGAAACCACCGGCCGCAAAGCGCCTTGCCATTTCATGTTCTTGAGCATAAACCGCGGTCTGTTCCATGAGACTGGAAGCCAGAATATGAGGAAAATGGCTGATCTGAGAAGTGACTCGGTCATGCTCCTTGGCATCAATCTCGATAAAGCGAGCGTGAAGACCTGAAAGCAGATCCTTCATTTCCTCAAGTGTGTCAGGACTTGTCAGGCTCGAAGGCGTGAAGATATAATAGGCATTTTCAAAAAGATTGACATCTGCCGAAGCAGCCCCTGTCTTGTGACTACCAGCCATGGGATGGGCTCCTACAAAGCGAACAGACTTGCCAGCCAAATACTGCTCCGCTGCATCTACAATGGCTAACTTGGTCGAACCAGCATCTGAAATAATGACGCCTTCTTTCAAGTCCAAGTTGGCCAATTCCTTAATGAAAGCAATAGTTTGTTTGATTGGCAAGCTAAGAATAATAATATCCGCAAGAGGAGCAAAACTAGCAAAATCATCCGTTGCACGGTCAATCATGCCTTCTTTCAAGGCAATATCTCTCGAAGCTTGACTGCGATTATAACCTAAAATTTCATAATCTGGATGATCGCGTTTGATACCTAGGGCCATAGAGGCTCCAATCAATCCAAGACCTGCGATATAGACTGTTCTTGCCATAGGAACTCCTTAATAGTTCTTTGTATAGTCTCGATATTTAGCTACCGCTTCTTTTAATTCCTCTAGATTGTCTGATGAGAATTTTTCAAGAATTTCTTGTACCAGAACCGTTGCCACAACGGCTTCCATGACCACACCTGCTGCTGGAAGAGCAGTCGGATCACTTCTCTCCACAGTTGCCTTGTAGGGTTCATGGGTTTCGATATCCACACTCATAAGTGGTTTGTAGAGAGTAGGAATGGGCTTCATGACACCACGAACAACAATCGGTTGCCCATTAGTCATACCACCTTCAAAGCCGCCAAGATTGTTGGTACGGCGAGTATAGCCATCTTCTTTAGACCAAAGAATTTCATCCATAACTTGGCTTCCTTTACGATAACCAGCTTCAAAGCCAAGACCAAATTCCACCCCTTTAAAGGCATTGATAGAGACAACTGCTTGGGCCAATCTTGCATCCAATTTTCTGTCCCATTGGACATAGGAACCAAGACCAACTGGAACACCTCCAACGACTGTCTCCACAACCCCACCGATGGTATCACCGTCACGTTTGATTTGGTCAATATAATCCTTGATTTCCTGTTCTCTTTCTTGGTTGACAATAGAAACTTCAGACTGGGCAGCTCTTTCCTTAATCTCAGTAACTGTGAGATTCTCAGGAACATCGATTTCCTTGCCACCAAAGACCACGACATGGTTGGCAATTTCCATATCCAGCTCAGCCAAGAGGCGTTTGGCTACTGCCCCAACTGCCACCCGCATGGTGGTTTCACGAGCTGATGAACGCTCCAAGGAATTACGCAAATCATCAAAACGGTACTTGATGCCCCCAACCAAATCGGCATGTCCTGGGCGAGGATGGGTGATTTTTCGTTTGCTTTTAAGGCGGTCTTCAATGTCCTCCGCAGACATGATATCCAGCCATTTCTGATGGTCCTTATTGACGACATCCATGGTAATGGGAGCCCCAGTCGTCTTCCCATGGCGAACACCCGAAGTAAAGATAACTTGGTCGCTCTCAATCTTCATACGACCACCGCGGCCGTATCCACCCTGACGACGTTTCAAATCCTCATTGATGTCCTCTGCTGTCAAAGGAAGTCCAGCTGGAATTCCTTCAATGATAGCCGTCAGACGGGGACCATGTGATTCTCCTGCAGTTAAATATCTCATACGTTCTCCTTATTTTACCAAGTAGTCTTTCATCTCTTCCAGAGAAACTGGGTGGATGGTTGCAGAACCAAGCTCTGGCACTAAGACCAATTTCAAGGTATTGCCACGCGCCTTCTTATCATGAGTCAAAGCCTGATAAAGCTTGTCAACATCCCAGTTTTCATAGTCAACAGGTAATCCAAATTTCTGACACATCTCTGTAATAGACTGGGTTATTCCTTCTGGCATGAGACCTTTTTCCTCAGCAACCTTGGAAATCTGTACCATTCCCATGGCCACAGCTTCACCATGCATGACTTTTCCATAACCGGCAGTTGCTTCAATGGCATGGCCAATAGTGTGGCCAAAGTTGAGGTAAAGGCGTACACCATTGTCC
This sequence comes from Streptococcus mitis, assembly GCF_003942765.1. GTDB lineage: Bacteria > Bacillota > Bacilli > Lactobacillales > Streptococcaceae > Streptococcus > Streptococcus mitis_BE. Next base: position 128,428 of record NZ_RJNW01000003.1, on the reverse strand, counting down.
AACTCATCCTCAACTACCATCTTGCGCTTAACCTGACAAGAATGTTCAATCAAGGTCTCTGCATGCTCCAGAATGCTCTCCACAGAACCATCTAGCTCCGTCAAAATTTTCCACAGTTCTGGATCCTCAATCAAGCCATATTTGATAACCTCACCCATTCCTTCAATCAACTCTCTCTTTCCAAGTGTTTCAAGGACAAGCGGATCAATCAGAACCCCATCTGGTTGGGCAAAGGTACCCACCATATTCTTAGCAAATGGAGTGTTGACGCCTGTCTTTCCGCCGATAGAAGAATCAACCTGGGCTGTCAAGCTAGTCGGTATCTGAACAAAATGAATACCCCGCATATAGGTAGAGGCTACGAAACCAGCCAGGTCTCCAACGACACCACCTCCGAGAGCCACGATTCCATCGCTACGAGTCAACCCCTGCTTAACTAGAAATTCATAAACTTTCTGGACAGTGGTTAAATTCTTTCTTTCTTCGCCTTCTAAAAAGTCAAAAACAGCTACCTGAAAACCAGCATCTTCTAGGCTGAGCTTGACCTTCTCTGCATAAAGAGAAGCCACATGGTTGTCAGTTACAATGACCACTTTTTGAGGTTGCCAGAGTACTCGCAACCATTGACCAGCCTGAGCCAGACAGCCTTTTTCAATCTGAATATCATAAGGATGATGAGGAATATCGATTCTGATTTTCATAGGAGAATCTCCTTTTCTTTATTGGTATTTTTCTGTTAAGGACTGCCAAATCTCTTCTGTTGGCATTTCCTTTCCAGTCCACAGTTGAAAAGCTTCTGCAGCTTGATAGAGCAACATTCCCAGACCATTGACCGTTGGATTCCCCTGACTTCTAGCCCATTTTAAAAATGGTGTTTCAAAGGGTTGGTAAATAATATCTGCCACCAAGATAGTTTCTGGCAAATTGATGCTTTCAGGAACTGGGGATGATTGACCATCCATTCCCACACTGGTCGCATTGACCAGCAAATCCGACTCAGTAATCCTTGCTTGCAGTTCAGGAACATCTTCTAAAGCATACAAGTCAACTTTAAAGCCTGTCTGCTCCTGTAACTTGGTCAGGTAAGGTCTTGTTTTTTCAATAGAAACTGAACGAACAAAGACAGAAATCTGACTGACGCTATACAAAATAGCCTGTGCCAAGATTGATTTGGCCGCACCACCTGCACCCAGCAGGATCATCTTTTTACCTGTAATTGTAAAAGAAGGCAAGCTCTTAAAAAATCCCTTGCCATCTGTATTATATCCAATTAAATTGCCATTCTCATTGACAACCGTATTAACCGCACCGATCAAGCGCGCTTCATCGCTCAGCCCATCCAAATAAGGAATCACTTGCTCCTTATAGGGCATAGAAAGGTTAATTCCAAACATCTGGTAGCGGCGAATATTGGCCACTGTTTCTGCCAAGTCAGCTGCATCAATCTCCCAAGCCACATAAACACCGTTGGTAGCTGTAGCCTCAAAGGCCCTATTGTGGATGAAGGGGGAAATAGAATGCTTAATAGGATTGGCAACAACTGCTGCTAAACGTGTATAGCCATCAAGCTTCATCCAAAATCTCCCTGATTTTTTTCATGTTAGCTAGGGAAATCTGACCTGGGGCACTGGCCTCATCTAGGCTAGCAAAGGACCAGCTAGAACCAGTCACATCCGCAGTGATACGAGAGACCTTACCCACCTTGCCCATAGAAATGGTCACATATTCCTGTTCAGGATTGAGGGTTTTAAATCCTCGTGTATAGTTCATCAAGTCTAAGACATCCTGCTCTGTGTGAGCCATCACCGCAACCTTAACAAGTTTTGGATTTAGGCTCGTCAACTCTGACAAGATTTCCATCATATTTTCAGGTGTTTCTTGGAAATTGTGGTAACTCAAAACGAGATTTGGGAAGTCCAGCATTTCCTCAAAGACATCCTTGTAGCTGTAGTACTCAAAATCAATATAGTCTGGTTGATAGAGTTGCGCCACTTCCTTGATTAGATGGATATATTCTTCCGGAGAAAGGTCAATTTCTCCCCCTTCAGCGCGAGTTCGCAGAGTGAAAACCAACTCACGACCTGCAAATTTTTCAAAAATAGCTGGAGCTACCTGCAAAATCGCTTCTTTAGGCAGATAGTCGGCACGCCATTCAATGATGTCGGCATCCAGGTACCTCGTGGCATCCAGAGCCTGGGCCTCCTCTAAACTTCTTGGCATTACTGAAACGATTAATTTCATTTACTAACCTTCATACTAATCACCTTGAGGTAATTACTACTTTCATCTTTTTTATTATAGGCGAAATCTGCTGGAAGACCGTATTTGTTTAAAATCTGGTAACTTCTTCCTGCAAAGCCTTTATCAATTTGTTCTGTAAATTTCTGGCGGGATACATTGGCAGCATTGGTGCTGGCAATAATAATACCGCCCGGATTTAAAATCTCAAGACTCTGGGAAATCAACTTATGATAATCCTTGGCCACAGAGAAAGTTTGTTTTTTGTTCCGAGCAAAGCTAGGCGGATCTAGGACAATCACATCATAGGTCAAGCCTTTTCGCTTAGCATACTTGAAATACTCAAAAACATCCATGACTATAAAACGATGGTCGTCTGTGCTGATTCCATTGGCCTGAAAATGCGCTTGAGACGATTCTCGTGAACGTTTAGCTAGGTCAACCGAAGTAGTCTGGCTTGCTCCTCCCATGGCCGCAGCTACTGAAAAGGCTGCTGTGTAGGAAAACATGTTGAGCAAGGATTTACCCATAGCCAACCCATCCACTAGACTACCACGAACCTCGTGCTGATCTAGGAAAATCCCTGTCATCAAGCCATCGTTCATAAAGACTTGATAGAGGACACCATTTTCCAAAACAGTGAAAAAGTCAGGCGCCTCTTGGCCATAAACATGGGCAGATTCATAGTCCAAACCCTTAAAACGGATCTTCTCATAGGTCCCTAAAACCTCAGGAAAAACCTGTCTAAAAGCTTCTGAGATAACCTTGCGAATCTGATAAACATAAGAGTTATACCAAGAAAAGACAGCATAGTCGCCATAAAGGTCCACTGTCAGACCGCCAAAGCCATCTCCCTCTTGGTTGAAGAGACGAAAGGCAGTTGTCAATTCATCTTGATAGTAGGCACTTCTCTTTTCTTTAGCTTGTCTAAACAGCGTTTCAAAGAAAGCTTGATTGAAGGTCACCTTGTCTGTGCTGACAAACCAGCCCAAGCCCTTGTTTTGCTGAGAAAGGTAGGCAGTCCCAAGAAAGGTTCCTTCTTGACTCTGCACTTCTACTTCCTGATCCTTAAGATTGACATTCTCAAGATCACTGGCTTCTAGTAAAACCAGACCTTTGGCGAGCTTCTTTTCAACCCTTTTGCTAACTCTTATTCTATTCATAGTCACTATTATAGCAAATTTTGTGACAATTCTCAAAAAAGAAACTACCCTTGCTTTTTTACTCTAGTTTTAAAAAATGGTATACTAATACTAATAAAAACTTAGGAAGTAATTGTGTGAGAATAACAATAAAAGATGCTCTTCCATCGTGGAGGAGCATTTCTTTTTATAAAATTTATCAAGCAAGCGACCAACAACCTTATCTTTTTTCTATCTCTAACAATATCCGTGACAGGTAGTAATGATAGCTAAATATAGCAAGACCAAGCAGGAGGATAAGAGCTCCTACTCCCAAGCTGATGGCAAGGACAGGGGAAAGAGACTGAAGCAAGTATACGCTCACAATAGTTGAAATCAATAAGATAGCACTATAAATAATAATCAAAACCATTGTGACTATACCTTTTGAACGATTCACCAGGTCCGTAATGCTACTCCAATTGGTTGACAGATTTTTCATATCTTTAAAATAATGGTGGCAAGAAAGGCTGACACTGGCAAGAACCCATGCCACAAGAAGGTAAATCATCGAAAGGATAGGCAATCCTAAATAAAGGGAAAGACCAAGTAAAGTCAAGATAGGTAAAAAGGACTGGACAGCAAAGATAATCCAAAATTTCACTTTCACATAACGAGCAAAGTCAAAGGGTAAACTCTTCAGAAAATCAACATTTTCCCTCTCCAAGGATAAGGCAATTGAAGGAAGGCTGGTGATATTGTTATTGACAACTGCTATAAACATTCCCACGAAAAACAAGGGTAACCAGTATCGAGGATGAACGTCTGGAACTAACTGAGAATCTCGGATTGTGGAAATCGGACCAATCATCATGAGATAGGGAAGGAACGCACTTGTAAAAAGTACTGTAATCACGCCAGTCCCCTGTCCCAAGAGGGAGAGGTTGTAGCGCAAAACCATGCGGAAAAATCCCTTTTTAGTTCTTGAAATCCCCTCTTTACTGCGACGTTCTTTTTTGACCTTCTCCTCACTGTTAAGCAGAATCACGTCATAAAAATGAGGAAAAACCTTCTTTTTGGTCAGATAAAGCAAGAAAACAGTTAAAGCTATCCAAGCGAGCAGACCCAGTATGGCCTCTGTCGAAAAAGGCTCCACTGCTATTTTGTAAAAGAGATGAATAGGATAAAGGAGAAATGGAATATCTCTAACTCTGTCAACTATATCTCTAGAAGTCGACTGTAGAAGGAAGACAAATAATAAAGGTATGAGAACCCCAATCCCAATCATCACATTGGCAAAAATAGACTGATACTTTCTAAAAACGGTAGTTTGAGCCAAGAAATGCACTACCCCTACCATCACTAAAGTAACAGAGACAAATAATAAGGCCAAGGACAGCAGCATCAAAGGCAAGCCCAGCCAAAGAGAAGGAGCTAACCTAATGTAGAGGACTAGAAAATAAGCTAGGGTTGGTACAATTCCAGTTAGAGCTGGCAAGAGGACAGACAGTCCTTTAGCGATTATAATCTCTGATTCTTTAAAGGCATAGGGACTATAGGAGGCCAAATCCTTACTCTCATAAAAGACATTGTAAAAGGCAGTGAAAGCCGTTGAAAAGGCAAGCACCAGTAAAATAGCAACCATGGTACTAAAAAGACTTGGCATTTCCTCAAAAGGAAAATGAAAGGCTATATTTATAAACAAAAGTAGCATCAAGAGGCTAGAAAAAATGTAAGAACTTAGGACTCTAGCGGAAACATTTACTTTTTTCCCAGGGTTCTTAGCCTGCTTCTTTCGTAGGTTAGCCAGATTCGCTTCTTTAGATGAATAGAGGATATTGATATCAACTAATTTTTTAATGACCTTGAAACGCATCTTCACCCTCCTCTTTTCTACCAGCAAGGCTAAGGTAGATACTTTCCAAAGACTGGTCTGGGTGGTCTTTTCTCAAGTCCTCTACACTACCACAATAAATCAAATGCCCCTTTTTCAAGATTGCAATCCGATCACAGACTTGCTCAGCTACCTCGAGGACATGGGTTGAAAACAAGACTGTCTTACCTTTTTGTGCATGTTCCTTCATCATTTGCTTCAAATCAAAGGCAGCCTGGGGATCCAAACCAGTCAAGGGTTCGTCCAAGACCCAAATATCAGGATCAGACAAGAGTGCCCCGATGACAAAGACTTTCTGACGCATTCCGTGAGAAAGGGTTTCAATAACCTGATAACGGTTTTCAGCAAAATCAAAAACCTTCAATAGCCTATCTAGACTAGCCTCCAAGTCAGAGCTGCTCAAATTATAGGATGAAGCAATCAATTCCCAAAATTCATTGGCCGTTAAACGTAAAAATAAGTCAGGCGAGTCTGCAACGTAGCCAATCTTTCGTTTGATAGTCAAGCGATTTTCCGATAAATCTAAACCGTCAACCAAAATACGACCACTGCTGGGTGAAATGATACTGACTAGGGATTTTATAGTGGTCGATTTCCCAGCACCATTATGGCCAATCAAGCCCATAATCTCTCCATTTTCAATCTGCAGATTGAGATTGCTCAAAGCCGCTTTATCACCATACAACTTACTAACATTTTGAAATTCAATCATGGGCTGACTCCTATCTTTATCTATGTAATTTACTATTATTATAGCGCTTTCATTTTAAAAATCAACATTTTATATAAAATAGTCAAAAACTTATTATTTAGTATTACGCAAACGTTTGAGTCAAGAGATACTTTATGATAGAATAAAGAACAAGATTGACAAGTAAGAGGAAAAATCATGCAAAATCAAACACTTATGCAATACTTTGAATGGTATCTCCCCCACGACGGCCAGCACTGGACGCGTCTAGCTGAAGATGCTCAACACTTAGCTGATCTCGGTATTAGCCATGTCTGGATGCCACCAGCTTTTAAGGCAACCAATGAAAAAGATGTAGGCTATGGTGTCTATGACTTATTTGACTTAGGAGAGTTTAATCAAAAAGGAACTGTCCGCACCAAGTATGGTTTTAAAGAAGATTATCTTCAAGCCATTCAAGCTCTAAAAGCGCAGGGAATCCAGCCTATGGCTGATGTGGTGCTCAATCACAAGGCTGCTGCTGATCACATGGAAGCCTTTCAGGTTATTGAGGTGGATCCTGTAGACCGTACAGTTGAGCTTGGAGACCCCTTCACAATCAATGGCTGGACTAGCTTTACCTTCGATGGTCGCCAAGATACATACAATGACTTCCACTGGCACTGGTACCACTTCACCGGTACAGACTACGATGCCAAACGCCGTAAGTCTGGGATTTATCTGATCCAAGGTGACAATAAAGGCTGGGCTAACGAGGAATTGGTCGATAACGAAAACGGAAACTACGACTACCTCATGTATGCCGACCTAGACTTTAAACATCCTGAAGTCATTCAAAACATCTATGACTGGGCTGACTGGTTCATGGAAACGACTGGTGTAGCTGGTTTCCGCTTGGATGCCGTTAAACACATTGACTCTTTCTTCATGCGCAATTTTATCCGTGATATGAAGGAAAAATACGGTGAGGATTTCTATGTTTTTGGTGAATTTTGGAATCCTGACAAGGAAGCCAATCTGGACTATCTTGAAAAAACGGAAGAACGCTTTGACCTTGTTGATGTTCGTCTCCACCAGAATCTCTTTGAAGCCAGTCAAGCTGGCGCAAACTATGACCTTCGTGGCATTTTCACAGATAGCCTGGTTGAACTCAAGCCTGACAAGGCTGTGACTTTTGTCGACAACCACGATACACAACGAGGTCAGGCTCTTGAGTCTACCGTTGAAGAATGGTTCAAACCAGCAGCCTATGCCCTCATTCTATTACGCCAAGATGGGCTTCCATGTGTCTTTTACGGCGACTACTATGGGATTTCAGGGCAATATGCTCAACAAGATTTCAAAGAAGTCCTTGACCGCCTCCTAACCATCCGAAAAGATTTGGCCTATGGAGAACAAAATGACTACTTTGATGATGCTAACTGTATCGGTTGGGTACGCTCAGGTGCTGAAAATCAATCCCCAATCGCAGTCCTTATCTCAAATGACCAAGAAAACAGCAAGTCAATGTTTGTCGGCCAAGAATGGGCTAACCAAACCTTTGTAGATTTACTTGAAAACCACCAAGGTCAAGTTACAATTGATGAGGAAGGCTATGGACAATTCCCAGTCTCAGCTGCTTCGGTAAGTGTCTGGGCAGCTAATACAATCTAATTGCCAATGATTATAAAGCCAGATCCAATCGGATTTGGCTTTTTTGTATTCAAAAAAAGACCTACCCAAATGGATAGATCTTTACTTGATTACAATTTACCTGCTACTGCATCCAACAATTCTTGAATCTTAGCTTGGTTGCTTCCTCCTGCCATGGCCATGTCTGGTTTACCACCACCACGTCCATCGACGATTGGTGCCAATTCTTTGACAAGGTTTCCAGCATGAAGGTCTTTTGTCTTGCTTGCTACAAGGACATTGACTTTGTCACCGATAGCAGCAACTAGGACAAGAAGATCAGAGTAGTCTTTTTGTTTCCAGTTATCCGCAAAAGTACGAAGAGCACCTGCATCTGATACAGAAACTTGACTAGCAATGTAACGGTGACCATTGACTTCCTTCACATCCTTGAAGATATCGCCTGCGGCTGCAGCTGCGGCTTTTTCTTTCAATTCAGCATTTTCTTTTTGAAGTTGACGAAGTTGTTCTTGAAGTCCTTCTACTTTGTGAGGAACTTCCTTGACTTGAGGTGCTTTCAAGGTTGCTGCGACAGCTTTAAGAGCGTCTTCTTGTTCACGGTAGGCTTCAAAGGCTTCCTTACCAGTCACTGCCAAGATACGGCGAGTTCCTGATCCAATACCTTCTTCTTTGACAATCTTGAAGAGTCCAATCTCAGAAGTATTGCCAACGTGGGTACCACCACAAAGCTCGATAGAGTAGTCACCGATAGTAACAACACGGACTTCCTTACCGTATTTCTCACCAAAGAGGGCCATAGCACCCATTTCCTTAGCAGTGTCAATATCTGTTTCAACTGTCTTCACTTCAAGAGCTTCCCAAATTTTCTCGTTAACTTGCTGTTCAATGGCACGAAGTTCTTCAGCAGTTACTGCTTGGAAGTGAGTGAAGTCAAAGCGAAGGAATTCTACTTCATTAAGCGAACCTGCCTGAGTTGCATGGCTGCCAAGGATATTGTGAAGAGCCGCATGGAGCAAGTGAGTAGCAGTGTGGTTTTTCATGACACGGTGACGACGATTTGTATCAATTGCCAAAGTGTATTCTTGGTTTAAGGCAAGCGGTGTAAGAACTTCAACCGTGTGAAGAGCTTGTCCGTTTGGAGCTTTTTGAACATTTGTCACAGTAGCTACAACCTTGCCTGACCCATCCAAGATTTGTCCATGGTCAGCTACCTGTCCACCCATTTCAGCATAGAATGGCGTTTCCGCAAAGATAAGTGAGGCAGTTCCTTCTGATACAGCTTCTACTTCTGCATTGTCAGCCACGATAGCCACCAACTTAGAAGGCAATTGGCTAGCATTGTAGTTGAAGACACTTTCTACAGTGATGTTTTGAAGGGTTTCATTTTGCATACCCATTGAACCACCTTTAACAGCTGACGCACGCGCACGTTCTTGCTGTTCTTTCATAGCTGCTTCAAAACCTTCACGGTCTACAGTCATACCAGCTTCTTCAGCGATTTCTTCAGTCAATTCAACTGGGAATCCATAAGTGTCATAAAGTTTGAATACATCTGAACCAGCAATGACAGATTGACCTTTTTCTTTCAAGTCTGCTACAATGCCTTGGGCAAAGTGTTGACCTGAGTGAAGAGTACGCGCAAATGATTCTTCTTCGCTCTTAACGATTTTTTCGATAAAGTCACGTTTTTCAAGCACTTCTGGGTAGTAGCTTTCCATGATTTTTCCAACGGTTGGAACGAGTTTGTAAAGGAAAGGCTCGTTGATTCCCAATTTTTGACCATGCATAGAAGCACGACGGAGAAGACGACGAAGGACGTAACCACGACCTTCATTTCCAGGAAGGGCACCATCACCGATGGCAAATGAAAGAGAACGGATGTGGTCAGCGATGACCTTGAAGCTCATGTTGTCGCCATCTTGGTCATAGACCTTACCAGACAATTTCTCCACTTCACGAATGATCGGCATGAAGAGGTCTGTTTCAAAGTTGGTCTTAGCCCCTTGGATAACTGCCACCAAACGCTCCAAACCAGCGCCCGTATCAATGTTCTTGTGTGGCAATTCCTTGTACTCGCTACGAGGAACAGCAGGATCTGCATTAAATTGTGACAAAACGATGTTCCAGATTTCGATGTAACGGTCGTTTTCGATATCTTCTGCAAGAAGGCGAAGACCGATATTTTCTGGGTCAAAGGCTTCTCCACGGTCAAAGAAGATTTCTGTATCTGGTCCAGAAGGTCCTGCACCGATTTCCCAGAAGTTATCTTCAATTGGAATCAAGTGACTTGGGTCCACTCCTACTTCAATCCAGCGGTTGTAAGAATCTTTATCATCTGGATAGTAGGTCATGTAAAGTTTTTCAGCTGGGAAGTCAAACCACTCAGGGCTTGTCAAAAGCTCATAAGCCCAAGTGATAGCTTCGTCACGGAAGTAATCCCCGATAGAGAAGTTCCCCAACATTTCAAACATGGTATGGTGACGTGCAGTCTTCCCTACGTTTTCAATATCGTTGGTACGAATAGCCTTTTGGGCATTGGTAATACGTGGATTTTCAGGGATGATGGTCCCATCAAAGTATTTCTTAAGGGTTGCTACCCCAGAGTTGATCCACAAAAGTGTTGGATCATTTACAGGAACCAAACTCACTGATGGTTCTACAGAGTGACCTTTGGTCGCCCAGAAATCAAGCCACATTTGGCGTACTTGTGCACTAGATAGTTGTTTCATATTGTCTCCTTATTTACTTGTTTAATGTGATTGGCTTTCCAGCATTTCCACATAGTCAATCGCGACACAGAGGGAAATGACTAGATCTGCATAAGCGTCCTCCAGAACCGTTACGGTATAGGTAGAGGTCAGATGGAAGAGTTCCTTCTTAATTTCCGCAATCAGCTGATCGCGATCATCCAGCAATTTGAAATTCAAATCCCAGATATTGCCCTCGATACGAAGCCCCAGATTATCAAACTCATACTTATCTCGCCAAAAGGTCAACTTCTTCCGAATGACAAAACTCGAGCCATCCCGAAGCTGAATCTCAAAACGAGGAAGCAAGGTCAAGATTTCTTTACTGATCTGACTGACCTGTTCACCAGTCGCATCATAGATGGTAAAAGTTTTGGGAATCTTAAAAAATGATCCCTCCACCTGATAGGCGATTTCTCCCCTGTCGTCCTTGATAGCGAAGCGTTCGCCTCCAAGACGAAACTTTTGTTTGACAAGAAATGTTTTCATCAACACCTCCAAAAAATCAAAAGACAAGCTCATATCACGAAGGGCGAAAAACCGCGGTACCACCTTCATTCAATGAACTTGTCATTCTCTTGTTCTTATGCAATTGTATGATTGAGTAGCACGACTTCCTAACTTAGATGGCTCGCAGCACCGCCATTTCTCTGGACTAAGACTACTGAAAATCAATTCTCAACTTTCTTATTATAACGTTTTTTTAAACTTGCGTCAACTGAGAAATGATCTTAAGCAAATAGCACAAAATAGTAATTTGTACTAAATAGAAATCTTTCAAAATAAGCTTGTTCGTTAAGAACGAAGTAAATCTAGTAATTCGTCATTGATTTTTTGATAATATCCAAAATAATAATCTTCAATATCAAATGTATCCTGAAGGACAAAACGTAAGGTATCTATTGTTTGGTTCAATTTTTTAGAATTAACTATTTTACCATCGATTTCCGATAGTCCATGTGCAACTTTGTTACGCTCACTATTTAAACTGGTAATAACATTAAGTGACTTCAGTAAGTCAGGAGATACTTGATAAAAAGTTAGAATATTTTCATAAGATAAAAGATTTAAGGTTGATTGAGGTGAGTAAATTCTCTCCTCTTCATTTTCTATCCCTTTTGCTTTTTTAAATTCTAAATCAATAAAATCTAAAATCTTCTCAAAATCTTTGTATTCTTCATTTAATTTTGGTAAGGCCCCATCATATTTGATTAAATCAGGATAATCTTTTTTGATCTTTTCTTCGATGATAAATTCAACATAAGACTTTGATTTGATTAAGACATCTGCTACTTGTCCTCTCTCTTTCAAGACTTCTATCATTAAAAAGTAATTAAGGGCTTTCTTCTCAACATCTGTCAATGGATAGTCTTGAATATCTTTTAAAATAGCTTGCGTTTTAAATACTTTTACAAAGTCATTTAGAGTCGCCCGTAAAAAAGATAATTTCTTTTTAGAAAGTAAGTTATTGTATTCTTTTTTTGTAACAAGTTCTTCTGCAGCAAGATAATCATAGGAAGCTATTAGATTTCTTAAATGACGTTTGATTAAAGATTGATTAAATTTTTCAGCCTCATCTTTAATAGTACGATTTTCATAATCTTTTTGGTTATCCTCGTTTTCAGCAAATAAGCTCTTTTCTTCATCACTCGAAAGCTGTACATATGGTCTATTTGCCGCTCTTTTAGGAGTTGCAACCTGTATAGCTTGAGTATTATAATCTTTAATTCGATTTAGAGCAAATAGAGCCGAAATAATCTGAGGTGTTCCTGAAGATAAATTTAAGATTATTTGATGATCTGTTCCAGAATATTTTTCGATAATCTGTCCCATAACCTCATACATTTTATCAAATAGATAAACCTCATCATTTTTTAAAACCGTTGACTCTACAATCACTTGAGGATGATAATCTGTTATCGAAAAAATAGCTTTCTCAATGAGATCTTGCTTGATCAGCATTTCCTCACTATAAACTAAAACAATCTGCTCTGGTCTATAAGTACGTGCAATATGTAATAAAGCAGCATCTCGATTATTACTAATTGGATCTGTCGTTCCAACTGCTGAAATTAAAATTTCCAAGATATTCTACCTCTCATTATTTCAGTAATTCTAATAATTCCTTATTTAAGTCCTTATAGAAATTGAAATCTTTTTCATTAAATTGATACTGTTCTTTAACAAGTGCCTTGAGGTTTTTTAAGACGGATCCTAACTGACGTAGTTCTTCCGATTGCAAAGGATCCAATCGATGAGCTAGTGTATTTCGTGAAGTGTTCATGTTGATAATCGGTTTAATTTGATTATATAAAGTCCACTCTTTTTTTTCTTTGAGAATTTTACTATAATCCCAAATTCCCAAGAAATACTTTTCTGATTCATCGACATATCTATCCAATAGTCCTGGATAACGGTTCTCAATATAATCTTCCAAGATAAATTCAGTCAAGGTTTTAATTCTAATAAGTCCTTCACTGAAATTACCACGTTCTTTTTGCAACTCGATTGTCAGATAAGCATTTAATGCCTTCTTCCTCTCATCACTCCATTTTCTATTTTTTAGAGTTCGAGGAAGGTCTTGTCTATCAAGTGCATCTACAATATCCTGCAATTTTTTACGCGCTTCTTTTAGACTAGGAAGATCTTGTAATTGATTTGCTAACTCTAAACTAGCTTTATAATCATATTTAGTAATAAAATCACGAATAGTTTTCTTCATTAAATCCTGACTAAATTTCTCCGCACTATCTTCCAAAGTACGATCCACAAACTGATCGGTACTATCTTCATTTAATGAAATCAAAACATCAATATCTTCACTTATATCATGTTTATCTTCTGTATTTGGCCCCTGTTGTGGAGAAGCAACTTGAACTGCTTTGACATTTATACCACTCAAACGGTTGATAATAAAAAGAGCAGCGCATATCTGTGGTGTCCCACTAGAAAGATTCAAAATAAATTCATCTTCTTTTTTGTAACATTCATTAATTATTTTTGAGAATTCATCATACATTTTATCGAAAATAAAGACATCCTCACCAATAATTATTTTTTCATGAATAATAATTTCTGGTCTATAGTTTTCAGATATAGAGAAAAGAACTTTATTATTTCGCTCTTTATTAGGAAGCATCTTATCAGAATACACAATAATAATTTTATCTGGACGATACTTTCTTGCAATATGAACCAGAGCACCATCATGAAATCCTCTAATCGGATCGGAATCACTAACAGCGGATATCAAAATTTTCATTGTAAAATCTCCCTAATCATGAAATTCGCTTTTCCCATCTCATAGAAGGAATCGCTATTAATGATCAATTTCCGTTCTCCTTTATTGGTTTTAATGCTCTTGTCCGGCGCTTTCGTCAGTTTCAAAACACCTTTTCCAACCATCTTAGTCTTCATTCGACTATACCGTTTTTGTAAGATTCCATCCGCTTGTTGAAACAAGGTCTTTGTCCAAGCTCCACTTCCAGCTCCCAAATAGATAGGATATTGAAGATTTGGTTGAATTTTATTTTCAGGAAAATCTGATAAGAAAAAGTTTTTATATTCTTTGTAGAAGGCTTGCGCTCTCTGACCTAATTCCTCAATTAAGATTCCAGCTTCCTTAGTAGTTGTAGTAATGGTGAAATTGATTTTAGTTAAGGGTGCGATTGCTTCCCTGTATAAAGGAAGAGGCTTGGCAGTTAGTGATTTAGCAGAATAATCCCATTTTTGAACTAGAATAATCTGCTCATTGTTAAATGACTCACTATCACTAACACGAATCGCATGAAACAAGTCATTAAATTCTTGACCCTTTTTTGCCCCCCATGGAATCATTTTTTTGTTTTCTTTAGGACTTCTCCCACGAAAATCAACTGCATTTTTATTATTCCAGTCAGGATTGGTATTCATTAAGATGGTTCGGATTGCCCCCTTCAAGGAACTCCCTGGAATATAAGGATTTCCAAAGGCATCTCTCATAAACTTAGCTACTTCATTTATAGAACCGGATCTGGGGTTCTGGTTGTTCTTTTCTGTTTCCAGACCAGTTTCAGAAATGCTATAGCCACCAAAGGAACGTTCACTAATTCTATTGTCATTTAAGAAAGAAATCAAGCGATTATTCCTAGCACTTGGTTTTGTTTCCTGAAGAAATTGTTCAAACTTTCTATCCAGTCCATTTTCCATCATCCGATTGTAAAACTTACCCATATCCGGGAAATAATAGCGACGATTCTCATAGATGAATTCTCGTGAAGTGTATTTCTCACCACTCCCAATATGAATAGGGGCCATGGCTAGGAGGCTGAATTGAAAGGTTCTATATTCTGTTTTCATCTTTCTCCCTCCATCTTGAAAAATAGTGGCTTAGCATAGTTTAATACTTCATGCGGGAAATCAAGAGGCCTTACATCTACAATCTGTCCTGTAAAGGTTTCACAGAAAGTAGATCCAGAAGCAAACTTATATAAATCCTGCTTACGATAATTTTCATTAGTTTCTGTACTAAAGGCAAAACCACTTGATTTACTTAGTAAATAGGAACCAGTTTCCATAGCATGTTCAAGTTCCTTTTCAATGGGTAAAGAAGTTGTTAAGGCCATGACTGTTCCTTGATGGACCTTAGTAAGACGATTTTTAAGAGCATCAGGTATGTCTGTAATGGTTAAATCAAACCGTCCATAGCCGCTAGAACGTTTACCCCCAATTCCCGCGTACTGCAAACTTGTCATGAGTTCATTCAAGAGGTTTGATTCGGTAGCAATAACATAGAGAGCAGACTGATCTGCAAATCGAACGGTAGAAACTTGATAAAGATGTCCATCCACATGAGGTTGGTTTTTAGTGATGATGTTTGTTACTGCATGTTCTGCATCTTCAAAAAGCGTCCCATTTACATACGAATCAAATTTATCTAAAGGAATAAACTGAAGTTTCTTTGCCATTTTCGCTTGACGTCTTACTTCTTTAACATCCGTTGTTAAGTCTTGCTGATCAAACTTTGGAAATCCAATCGGCTTCGGTAAAAATGGACTTGACTGATAAGGAAAGGCATCAGTCAAAACAAAATCATCTTGACCTGCTAATGACACAAATTCCTCCATTTTTCCCATTTTTTTCGCCTCAATAGCTAAGGCAGAAAATAATCGGTCAGCTGCAAAAGTCATTTTAGAACTATCCAGAGTACCTGCTCCAAAGTGAGCAGACTGAAAGTTCATAATATACATCTTATAGGTCATACTAGACCTCCGTAGTTAAAAGTTCATTCAATCTACTAACATCATAGTTTCCGAAAACTGTATTTGCTTTAAGAGCCTCAAAAACAACTTTACCATATCCACGAGAGCCAGATCCACCTAAATAATCAAGTTCCAGAAGTTTTAATCCATCAAGTATTACTTTGAAATCTTCTTCCACTTGATCTTCACTGTCATCTGTGATTTGATAGATTAATTCAAATGCAAAAGCACTCTCACGGATGGCACGTTCAATTTGTCTTGGATTCGCTTCAGCAGTGATACGGTCAATAGTATTTTCAAACTTAACTTCAGTATAACTCTTGACCCCTAATGAATCTAACTTGTCCTTATTGATTAAAAAAGCATCTCTAAAAATGAGTCGCCCCATTTTATAGCGATTATCAGAACTGTTCCCAAAGAGTCGACTTAGAATTTCTCCATCTTCTCCTGGTTTCTTAGCTAGTCGTTCATTATGAACTTTTGAAAGGAGACTGCGCATCTTCCCTTTGATACTTGAACCAGGAATAATGGGTAAGTTAGTAATAGGATCCTTGATTACAGGAGAATCAGTAGCCCCAATTGCCGCAAAAGCATTGCTTGTACCAATATGAAGTCCTGTTTCTAGACGAATTTGTCCTTTTACTTGAATTTTTGCAAATGCCATTAATCTTTTCCTCCATAAAATTTGAAATAAGCTACTAGTGCTTCCATATAGCGGCAAAAACGTTGGAGACTTTCTTTATTGTTAATTTCTTTTAAAATGTCTAGAATTTCAGCTTTTTTCACTAAGTCTTTAACCGCAGTTTCTCTGCCCGATTGATAAACAAACTGCACTCTCAAATAAGCAATTTTGTCAGCTAAATCCTTATACTCTCTAACCTTACTTTCATCAAAGAGGGTACTCGTCAAGCTTAGTAGGTTTCTAATTTTGCTGGTTGTTAAAATGAATGCTTCAGGGTTCCTAGAATCTCTAGTGTTTCGATTCAGTGATTTAATAACATTCTCTGCTTTATCTACGTAATTATCATCTGTTAAAATTGCCATCTATGAATCCTTTCTAATCTCATAAATATATAGAAGTAAAGCTATCTCTGCTTCCTTACGTTCATTATCACTACCTGTATACCAAGAAAAGAATAAGTCTTTAAACTCTTTAAACTCTTCTTTTTTATCCTTAGAAGTTTGATCTTCTAAACGGGTCAAATAATAGGCTAATCGAGCAATATTCATACGATCGTAGTTGCGAAGGAGCTCAATAAGTCTATATACAAAACTCTTTCCTCGCTCATCTTGAATATTAAAGTAGTAACGAATGCTCTTCAGTTTCCCATTATAGACATTGTCAATAAATTGGTCGAACTTCAAGGTATAGGCTTTTTCAAAAAGGGAAATACTATCCTTATCGTTATCCTTGGCTGCTCCTTCTAGCTTACCAGTTTCCTCAGCCATGAGGCTAACTGGAGTTTTATCTGGAAAGAGGCCAATCCCCGCTGATAGGGTTAATTTACCATTTGTCCACTTGATAAAGTTTTGTCGGAGACAAATAGTGAACTCAATAATATCCTGCCAGGAACCGATCGCAAATACATCATCTCCACCGGCATAAATAATCGATAGTTTTTTCTCTTTGGCAAACTGGTTGATATAGACCTTAAAGAAGAGACTCATACTTCTAGAGAAGGTCGCTGAACGTGCCAGAGTATTATACTTGCCACTATCTTGATAAGAGAACCCAGCCATAAAGGCGGCTCCTAGGTCATCCACATCTAGTCGAACGACTGCCAGACGCTTGATTCCTTGTCCAGTTTCACTATCCTGAGATAATTTGGCGTACTCGTAAATCTCATCATACTTGTAATCTCCGACAAAGACATGGGTTGCTTTTAGGATATCTGTACTATAGCTATTCTTTACATAAATACGGTCCCACTCTTCATTGGCAAGGTCGGCTTTTGAAATACCACTAATATAGGCTCCCGGACCTATCGGCAGGCCTTTTTCTTTTGTCACAATATAGTAGTTTTCTTGTATTTCCTTGGCAAAGCGATACATTCCTGCACAGATATGGCAGACCTCTTGATCTTTATACTTGGTAAGCTTTTCGACTGAGTGGCAAATTGCACATTCTTTCTGAGAACTTTTTCCTCCTTGGTTGAGTTCAAGGAGAGTTTTGGCATCATAACGAGAAATTTTCTTTTGAGAAATCATCCGACTGGTTGTTTGATAGACTTTTCGATAGTCAGCCAGTGTCGTTGTCATATCATTGGCAGAAAACGGACTCCAACCAAATGCTACGTACAGACCTGTCTGGAAATGCTCGACCAGAAACTGATTGAATTCTGCTTCAAAGTTAGCCAAGGTTTCTCTAGTTTTTTCGGTGTTTGGAAGGATAAAATAGGCATGCCCTCCACCGACGTAGAGGAGATTAGCCCTTGTAAGCTCTAACTTCTCCAGTAAGCTGTCAGCAATATGTTCCCCCATAAAATCTAGATACAAGGAACGTGCTTTTAGTTGCTTGGCAGCTCCAGCTGTTGCGATATTGTAGATAAAATCCTGAATCCCTGACAGGTCAAAACTTGCTAATAAAAAGGCCTTCTCGCTATAAAAAGCTTCTAAGTCTTGTCCCAGCACTTTCTCATAGTCACGGCAATTCTTGTCTGCTAAATAGTCCTCTACAGCTAGGGCAAAGCCAGCTGTCAGACGACTGTAGGTTGCTAGAGAAATATCCGATAATTCCTTGGTTCTTGTCGAAACAGTCACATAGGAAAGAGTAGCCTCAAGGAGATTCAAAAGGGCATCTATCTCAGATTGGCTAAAGTCCAATCTCTCAAACTCTTTTTCTAAGGTCCCTACTATCAGGTCATAGTCTGACTGGTCAGACGGCTCACTCGTTCCCTTAGCATAGTTTGGTTCCCCGTCAAGCTCTAATAGTCGTGCATCGAGATAACGCTGACTAGGGCTATCTGAAAATACATTGAAGATATCCGATTGTTTGCTTAGGAAATCTTCTTTTCCTCCATGAGTTCTTACTGGCCCTTTTAGTCCTGAAGCAATCTTTGCCGCAGCTGACGTGATATAGACCAAACTATCAGAAGCCAAGTCCGTCGGTAAATCACTAGAAGTCGCCTTGGCTATCTGCTGGGCTATTTTTTCATTATCCGAAAAGCGTCTAAACCATTCGGACCCAATGGTACCTAGGTCTTTCTCATCATACCTGGAACCTTGAATCACCTTGCTGATAGCGTGCAAAAGCGACCCATAAACTAAATCAATCTTTTCTTTCTTCAAGTTCTAAACCTCCCATCCCTAAGCTAGTTTTCATACCGAGACCTGAGTACTCCCCAAATTTTAGAAGCATATTGGCATATGCTTTCAAGGTATTTGGACCTGTAATTTTAAAGGTAAATTTCCCCCTGAAACCAGGGATTTTTTTGCCATGGACTTTAAAATAGCTGGACTCCAATCGATAACTGGTAACCCTACTATGCTTGACCAAGTAGTCCAGGGTTTCCTCTTCGATTTCCTGACGATTCTCGACCAGACGTGCATACTTCATCATCAAACTCTGAAAGATGAGGCGCATGGTCGGAAAGAGTACGTACTCTCCCTGAGAGCGAAATCCTGTCGGAGTTTGAAAATGAATGGTGTAGAGTGACCGATCTTGGTTTTCATTAAAAAACTCAAAGAGTTGCTCCGAACTGAGATCTTGCATGGACACAGACTCTACCATGAGAGTCGGTAAATCATGAAGCTCTACTTTCTTGAGCTCCAATAGAACAGGCAGAATCTGCTTGACAGCCTCATCCGTCAGGAGATGAAGGGACCATAGGGTCTTGTCCTTTTGATGGATGATTTTTAGTGAATAGGGGTTGGTCTCCTGTTCATGTAACCAAGTCACATAGTCTGGTTCTAGCTTTTCCATGAGAAAACCTTGGAATTTTGTCGATAGGTCGCTCGGTGATTGGTCAATCCGCTTAAATGATAGTTCGATGCGTTTCATATGCCTCCTTTATTGATACAATTGCGCTTTTGCTTTCTCATGAGCGCTTTTTTCTTTTACTTTTGGAATCCTTTGCCCTTATGAAACTGTCCCCTCTCGAGGTAGATAGGTAGCTATACGGAGAAGTTGAGAATACTTTTGTCAATATTGTCAATGGACAGTTTCCGACCCCTCTCGAGGTAGATAGGTGTCTATACCGTTACAGGTTTGACATCCCTTACTGCTGCGGTAATAAAGTTTCCATCCCGTCTCGAGGTAGATAGGTATCTATACATATTACGTCTTACATTATGACCCTTTTAGCAATTCTGTTTCCGTCCCCTTTCGAGGTAGATAGATATCTATACGATGGAAACGCTGATTTTGAATACTTCCCATCTATGTTTCCGGCCCCTCGCGAGGTAGGTAGGTATCTATACCAATCAAAAAAATCAAACAACTTCAGAAAGAATTACACGGTTTCCGGCCCCTCTCGAGGTTGATAGGTAGCTATACGAGGATTTGGGATGATTCCAAAATTTAGAGCGTGGTTTCCGGCCCCTCGCGAGGTAAATAGGGTTCTATACCATCAAGACACATCAGTATTGCACATACAATCAGTTTCCGGCCCCTCTCGAGGTTGATAGGTAGCTATACTGATAACCCTAGCTTTAAAACGGCAACAGGGAAGGTTTCCGGCCTCTCGCGAGGTAAATAGGGTTCTATACCATCAAGACACATCAGTATTGCACATACAATCAGTTTCCGGCCCCTCGCGAGGTAGATAGGTAGCTATACCCATCAATGACTTTGTAAAAAAGCATAAGGAAGCCTGTTTCCGGCCCCTCGAGGGGGTAATAGGGTGTTTTACTCGGATTGGCTGAATGGCTAAGGCGTCGGTCTGCAAGTTTCCGGCCCCTCGCGAGGTAGATAGGTAGCTATACGAGCGTACTCAAAAAATCAACGTGTATACTGGAACTGGTTTCCGGCCCCTACCGAGGTTGATAAGTACCTATACCCGCAAAGAACTAGAACAAGCTGGATTCGGCTGGGTGTTTCCGGCCCCTCTCGAGGTAAATAGGTTGTTCTATAGAAATGGAGACCCATATATTTTCCACCCTCTGTTTCCGGCCCCTCGCGAGGTGGATAGGTTCTTATACTAAAGAAAGGAGCCTACACATGGCTAACAAACGTTTCCGTCCCCTCGCGAGGTAGATAGGTTCTTATACCGGCAGAAAGAAGGATTTACAATGGAATTGTACGAAGTGTTTCCGTCCCCTCTCGAGGTGGATAGGTTCTTATACGGAAGATATTATGTTAGAACAAGAAAAATACAAACGTTTCCGTCCCCTCTCGAGGTGGATAGGTTCTTATACGGAAAATAAAAATGACAAAAACAACTGTTACATATGTTTCCGTCCCCTCTCGAGGTGGATAGGTTGTTCTACCCAATGGTCTTACGTTATCAATCAAGATTTCTTAAAGTTTCCGGCCTCTCTCGAGGTAGATAGGTTCTTATACTACATTTGAGTTTAACCAAGGCACTAATTCAGAGTTGTTTCCGTCCCCTCGCGAGGTAGATAGGTTCTTATACTTATACATGAAAATGAAGATGGATTTTAATACAACAAAATTAAATGGTGTTTCCGTCCCCTCTCGAGGTGGATAGGTTCTTATACAATCCCCGGCATCCATTGATGATGCTATCGCTAGGTCTAGTTTCCGTCCCCTCTCGAGGTAGATAGGTTCTTATACACAGGTGAAGTAAAAGAAATCACAACTGGTAAATTTATGTTTCCGTCCCCTAGCGAGGTGGATAGATTCTTATACGTGAACAAGATTATTGGGCCTTTGATGGCTCATGTAAGTTTCCGTCCCCTAGCGAGGTAGATAGGTTCTTATACATAATGAAATAAAATTATAGGAGGAACAATATTGTTTCCGTCCCCTAGCGAGGTAGATAGGTTCTTATACCTTAACGCTGTATATAACAATGAAAAAGAAGAAGCATGTTTCCGTCCCCTCTCGAGGTAGATAGGTTCTTATACACAGCAATGAACGTTCAAAAGAAGCAGTAGACTATGTGGTTTCCGTCCCCTCTCGAGGTAGATAGGTGGCTATACTTATGCTTAAATTTGTTCAAAGTATTTATTTTTCTGTTTCCGGCCACTTGAGAGGTAGATAGGTAGCTATACAATCTGCCCTAGGAGGACAAATCATGCACTATAGTTTCCGTCCCCTCTCAAGGTAGATAGGTTCTTAAACAGATAGAATGGCGGAACTAAAAGACTTGATTGGGAAGTTTCCGTCCCCTCTCGAGGTGAATAGATTGTTTTACAGATGTATTTGATCGTCCCATTTATTATGTAAATGGTTTCCGTCCCCTCTTGAGGTAGATAGGTAGCTATGCAGGCACACAAACCATCTTTAAGTTCCAAATGCAGGCGACGTTTCCGGCCCGTAGCGAGGTGGATAGGTTCTTATACCCAATCCGACCTATTATTGTAAAAGCAGAGAATCAGTTTCCGTCCCCTCTCGAGGTGGATAGGTTCTTATACACAACAGGAAGCCAGTCTGTAGCGATTGATAATGGAGCAGTTTTTCCGGCCCCTCGCGAGGTAGATAGGTTCTTATACCAGATTTTATCCGTCTTGTAATCTGGGGAGAGCAATTTCCGTCCCCTCTCGAGGTAGATAGGTTCTTATACCGATTACAATGAATCTTATAGGTCAACTATTTAGACTGTTTCCGTCCCCTCTCGAGATGGATAGGTTCTTATACTTTGAAAAAATTTCAATCAATGCTTTTTACAATCTGTTTCCGGCCCCTCGCGAGGTAGATAGGTATCTATACTATTTCTCAAGGTGTAATCCACATTGAGAACGGGATTTTGTTTCCGGCCCCTCTCGAGGTAGATAGGTTCTTATACCTACTCGTTAGAAGAAATTTATGATAGTTTGGAAGATACAACAGGTTTCCGTCCCCTCTCGAGGTAGATAGGTTCTTATACAAAACAAACGGTTTAATTCCTGTAGCTTGGCTATAATTTCCGTCCCCTCTCGAGGTAGATAGGTTCTTATACCCATATTTCGTGGTTGGATTTAAAAACAAACACAAGATATAACCTATTTGGAAACTAATTATAGTATACCATAAATTGTAAGAGTTTTCACATCAAAAAAAACAAACAATCTGCATCTTCTAGCTCTCTATCATCGGTATTCAAACGAATAGTCTCTTCTCGATTCCCAACATAGACAATAATGTTATCAAATTCGCTAGGATCATAAAAATATTCCAATTCTCGAATCAAGACTTGATAACTAGCCTTCTCTAGGTCAACCTCAAAACAAGAGCGTTGGACTCTCATCCCAAATCCTTCTAACAATTTAGCTAATCGTAATCTTCTTTTATTGCTAATAATATCGTAGATTATCAGACAAAAGAGGGATTTCTTTTTAGCAAATTCCTTTTCTTCTCCTGATAAATGATAATATAATCCCATCACTCTTCTCCTGTATAGACTGTTACATACAAATGACTATCCTGCTGTTCAAAAGCCCGAATCAAGCGCTTAATCTGCTGGTCAGCCGTGTAAAAGAAAGAATAGCGCTTTTTATCCAGCTCGATATACTGATGTATCTCTAGCATCCTCTCTCTCATAGCTAGAAGAAATACTTTCCTTCCCTCATCTTTTAAAATAAAAGTACCATCAGCCTTTGTTTCAAAATGCTCATCTTTTAAACTCTCTTCCAAAATCAATTGCATGATCGTATTGTCTACAATGACTGGTCTCCACTCCTCCATCAAATCGCTCGCAAGACAAGCGTGATGACCATGGCTCTGATGTAGGACACCAAATCCATAACTTAAGCCATTTTTCCGTATCAAACCTAAGAAGCAAGAGTAAAGAATGGAGTAGCCAAAATTTAGTAAACAATTGAAAGAATCCGTAGCAGGCCGCCTCCTACGACCGTAAAAACGAAAAGAATCCGGTACTAGTAAGCTCAGATAGTAAAAATAATACTCAATGAAAATCAAAGAGCAAACTAGGAAACTAGCCGCAGGCTGTACTTGAGTACGGCAAGGCGACGTTGACGTGGTTTGAATTTGATTTTCGAAGAGTATAAGATTTCGCAATACGACCTTCATACCCCATTATCTGCGAGATGGACTCTGACTCCTTTATTTTCTGGAGGGTTAAATGAAAACGTCCAAATTCATCTACTGACAAGATTCCATCTTGATTATAGCTTTTCAACAAGGAAAGTTGATGCTTAACTTTAGCAGATACGATTTCCTTTGAAAGAGCTAGACAAAAGTCTTGGTCTAGGCAAGCCCTGACTTGTTTCTCTTGCTTATCAAAGTCTTCTTGACGATAAGAATCTAAACAAGCCAAAAATTTTCCCTCGCTAGAAAAGTAGTAGACATTAATATTCTCCCTTGCTAAAGCTTTCAATAATTGCATACTTATTTGAGTCTGACCCAAAATTAAAAGATTGTCTACAAGGTAGATGGATACTTCTCTCTCGATTTCTCGCTGACTATTTTTTATGATGATTTTCTGATTGGATAGTCCTAAAAAGTAGTCCGATTTTTGTACAAATAAATCACTCATCTATCACTTTCCCTCCTCAAATCATAAAGGATACTAGTCTATCACTTTTCAAAAAATTGTCAACTATTTTTTGTACTTTTTTAAAAGAAAAAACGAACCAGCTTGACTGATTCGTTTCGTGACTGCTAACTCCTACTTCCGATACATTTTAAACTGTAGGAAGAGGTCGCTATATTTTCCTGTCCATTTATGGTCAAATTTTTCATAAACTTCTAGGTGTTTCATGGTTTCAGCATCTGGATAGAAGGCTTTATCTTCTTTTTTCTCCTCTGGGAGTAATTCCTTAGCTGGTAGGTTTGGTGTTGAATAGCCGACATACTCCGCATTTTTGAGAGCATTTTCAGGTTTCAACATAAAGTTGATAAAGGCATAGGCTGCATCTTGGTTTTTGACTGTTTTGGGAATGACCATATTATCAAACCAAAGGTTGCTGGCCTCTGTCGGTACCACATAGCGTAGATTTTCGTTTTTTTCTAGCATTTGGCTGGCTTCACCAGAGAAGGTCACGCCGATAGCAGCGTTGTTCTGAATCATGTAGCCCTTCATCTCGTCCGCCACAATAGCCTTGATATTTGGAGTCAGTTTGTAGAGTTTGTCTACTGTCTCTTCCAACTGCTGGGTATCCTTGGAGTTAAGGCTGTAGCCTAGGGAGTTGAGCCCCAATCCCAGCACCTCACGCGCCCCATCAAAGAGCATGATGGAGTTCTTATACTCTGGCTTCCAAAGGTCGTCCCAATGCTCAGGCGCTTCATCAACCATGGTTTCATTGTAGACAATTCCCAGTGTTCCCCAGAAGTAAGGGATGGAGAATTTATTGCCTGGGTCAAAGGACTGGTTGAGGAACTCCGGTCCGATATTTTCAAGACCTTCAAGTTTTGAATAATCAAGCGGAACCAAGAGGTCTTCGTCCTTCATCTTGTTAATCATGTATTCACTAGGAATGGCAATATCGTAGGTCGTTCCACCCTGCTTAATCTTTGTATACATGGCTTCGTTGGAGTCAAAGGTCTCGTACTGGACTTGGATTCCTGTTTCTTCTGTGAATTGCTCCAAGAGTTCAGGATCGATATAGTCTCCCCAGTTGTAGATAACCAGTTTTTGACTATCTCGGCTATTGATTTTACTATCGAGATGAGTCGCAATTCCCCACAAGACCAGGATAATGGCTACGATTCCTGCTAAAAATGAATAGAGTTTTTTCATGCTTGCTCCTCCTTCTCACGTGAGATAAAGTAATATCCAACAACTAGGATAATACTAAAGAGAAAGACAAGGGCAGACAGAGCATTGATTTCTAGCGAAATCCCCTTACGAGCTCGAGAGTAGATCTCGACTGATAGGGTTGAAAAGCCATTTCCCGTTACGAAGAAGGTCACGGCAAAGTCATCTAGCGAATAGGTGAAGGCCATGAAGTAACCTGCAATGATAGACGGAGTCAGGTAAGGAAGCATAATTTCCTTGAACATCTGAAATTGACTGGCACCAAGGTCATAGGCCGCATGAATCATGTCACCGTTCATTTCCTTGAGTCGAGGCAAGACCATCAAGACCACGATAGGAATGGAGAAGGCCACGTGACTAGATAGAACGGTCAAAAAGCCAAGTGAAAACTTGAGTTGAGTAAAAAGAATCAAGAAGCTGGCACCAATCATAACATCGGGCGCAACCATGAGGATATTATTGAGTGAAAGAAAGGCTTCTTGGTATTTCTTACGAGACTGGTAGATATAAATAGCTCCAAAAGTCCCAATAATGGTCGCTATCAAAGCTGATAAAAAGGCCAAGAAAAAGGTCTGAGTCACAATCAACATGAGACGACCATCACCAAACATGGTTTTAAAATGGCTCAAGCTAAAGCCTGTAAAGCTATTCATGTCGTTGCCTGCATTAAAGGCATAGCCAATCAAGTAAAATATTGGCAGGTAGAGGACAAGAAAGACCAGTCCCAGATAAAGATTGGCAAATTTTTTCATCGTTCTCTCCTTTCCTTGGTCACCCACATGGTGATGAACATGGTCAGGATGAGAATCACACCAATGGTAGAACCCATACCGTAGTTGTCATTGGTTAGGAAGTTCTGCTCAATGGCTGTTCCCAGCGTGATAACGCGGTTCCCACCGATCAAACGGGTTAGCATGAAGAGACTCAAGCTAGGAATAAAGACAGACTGAACTCCACTTCTCACACCGTTCATCGATAGAGGAAAGATAACATGTCGGAAGGTCTCCCACTTGGTCGCACCGAGGTCATAGCTGGCATTGATGAGATTGTTATCCATATCGTCCAAGACATTGAAAATCGGCAAAATCATAAAGGGAAGCTCGATGTAGCTTGCGACAAAGATAAAGGAGAAATCGGTAAAGAGCAACTGTTGCGAACCGATTCCGATAAATTCAAGGAATTGGTTAATAGAGCCATTTTGACCAAAAATCCCAATAAAGGCATAGGCTTTAAGGAGCAAATTGATCCAAGTTGGCAGGATAATCAGCATGAGCCAGAGTTGACGGTGCTTGAGACGGGTCAAAAAGAGGGCTGTTGGATAGCTGATAAGCAAGGTCACAAAGGTCACAATTCCTGCATATAGTACAGAGTTGAAACTCATTTTTAGGTAGGTCAAGTTTTGTGACGCAAAGTAAGATTTATAGTTTTCTAAACTGAATTGTCCTTCAATATTGAAAAAGGATTGACCGAAAATCAAGACCAAGGGTGCCAGGACAAAGAGGGCAATCCAGAGCATGTAGGGCACTACAAAGAGTTTAGAGCTTGTTTTCTTCATCTCTTTCCTCCTCGATTGCATTGATTAGACCTGCTTCTTGCTCTTCGATTTCTACGTACTCCTCAATACGAGCATCGAACTCTTCTTCAGTTTCGTTGAGACGCATGATATGGATGTCTTCCGGTTCAAAGTCCAGACCGATTTCCTCACCCACGATGGCCTTACGAGTCGAGTGGATCATCCATTCATTCCCAAGTTCGTCATAGGCGATAATTTCATAGTGAACCCCACGGAAGAGCTGGGTATCCACCTTAACTTGGAGCTTGCCTTCTTCAGGAAGGGTAATCCGCAAGTCCTCTGGACGAATCACGACCTCAACAGGTTCATTTGGCTTCATCCCACCATCGACCGCTTCAAAGCGTTTGCCGTTGAACTCAACCAAGTAGTCCTCAATCATGATTCCTGGCAAGATATTTGACTCACCGATAAAGGTGGCAACAAAGTGATTGATCGGCTCATCGTAGATATCCACAGGTGTTCCAGACTGGACAATCTCGCCATCATTCATAACGAAAATCCAGTCACTCATAGCCAGGGCTTCTTCCTGATCGTGAGTGACAAAGACAAAGGTAATGCCCAATCGTTGTTGCAGTTCACGCAGTTCGTACTGCATATCTGTTCGTAATTTTAAGTCCAACGCTGACAAAGGCTCGTCCAACAAAACCACACGGGGTTGGTTGATAATGGCACGGGCAATAGCCACACGCTGACGTTGTCCTCCAGATAGTTTACGAATGGAACGTTTTTCGTAACCTTCCAACTGAACCATCTTGAGAACTTCCGCTACGCGTTTCTCGATTTCTTTCTTATCAATCTTGCGCAAGCGGAGCGGAAAAGCAACATTTTCAAACACATTCATATGTGGAAACAAGGCATAGGATTGGAAGACCGTATGGACGTCACGCTTGTTGGTTGGGATGTCATTGATACGGACACCATCCAGCAAAATATCTCCTGTCGTCGCATCCAGTAAACCTGCAATGATGTTAAGGATAGTTGATTTCCCTGAACCAGATGCGCCTAGAAGAGTATAGAACTTCCCTTCTTCCAACTCAAAGTTGATATCTTTGAGAACCTTGGTGTTGCTGTCTTCAAAAACTTTAGAGACGTTTTTGAATTCAATAATTGGTTTTTTCAATTGTCATTTATTCCTTCTTTTTCATAGATTAACAGATCAGGGCTCTGTCAGGCCGCTACTACCTCGTGTAGGAGATTGAACTGCCTACATTCTTCTGCACTAACGATAGGCTTTCACCCCCTTTCCATGATATAGCAGCAGCTTTTCAACTACAGCTTTCTACTTGCTTTCACCTAAAATACGGACTTCTCTCTCAAGAGTAACGCCAGAGTGCTCCTTGACTTTTTCAATCACAGACTCAATCAAGTCCTCGTAGTCTTTGGCCGTTCCGTCAGCAACATTGATCATAAATCCTGCGTGTTTTTCTGACACTTCTACGCCACCGACACGATAGCCTTTCAAGCCAGCTTCTGAAATTAATTGACCTGCAAAATGACCTACTGGACGCTTAAAGACCGAACCACAAGATGGATATTCTAAAGGTTGCTTGAGTTCACGTAGATGCGTCAAACGATCCATTTCTTGCTTGATAACCTGATGGCTTCCTGGAGCAAGGGCAAATTTAGCTGACAAGACAACTGCACCAGACTCTTGAATGGCTGAATGGCGGTACCCAAAAGCCAAATCTTTGGCAGACAGGGTCTCGATTTCTCCATCCTTGGTCAAGACCTTACAAGACTGCAAGATGTGGGCAATCTCGCCACCATAGGCACCTGCATTCATAAAGACAGCACCGCCGACGCTCCCCGGAATGCCACAAGCAAACTCAAAACCAGTCAAACTATGACGAAGGGCAATGCGTGTTGTTTCAATCAAGTTAGCACCAGCTTCAGCTTCGATGGTATAGCCATCAACAGAAACATTATTGAGCTTGTCACACAAGATGACAAATCCACGAATTCCACCATCACGAACGATGATATTGCTGGCATTTCCAAGAACCATCCAAGGGATATTTTCTTGATTGGCAAATTTGACAACGCGAGCCAACTCAAAACGATTTCGTGGAAAGACCAGATAATCAGCCTCTCCACCTACTTTTGTATAACTATAGCTATGCAAGGGTTCTTTAAAACGGATATCAATCCCTTCTAAGATTTCAAGCATTTTTTCTTTTACTGACATGACACTCTTCCTTTTACAAAATTCATTCCATTATACCATTTTTAAGACCATTTGACGACCCTAAAAAAATCTTGAGCTTATTTTAAACAAAAAAAGAGGTTTCCCCTCTTTTTATGATTTTTTGCAAAAGATAGCCTTTGTTCCATAGGCGACTAGAACAAGTTCAATTGCTAGGACAACTTCAACTAAGACTGGATTGGTCAACCAGCCAACTTGGGCAAGAGATGGTGCCAGGTCAAAGAAGGCATGTAGTCCATAGGCCACTAGGAGATAAATCCATTTCTTCTGGCGAACAGCTTGGTAAACCCAAACAGTCAAGAGTAATTGGAAACCTAGCGCCAAGATTCTCTCAAAACCAAGCAAATAAATCTGCCAGGCTGATAGCGACTGAATAGTTTTCAACATATTTTCAGACAGCAATTGCATGACCTGTGGATTCTGAGTTTGAACTGCTGAGAGAACGATGTAGAGATTAATCAAACTAGTAAGACCTAGGAAAATCAACTCCAAGCCACCATGCCCCAATCCATAAGCCAAGGCATCTGCCTTTTCCAAACTTCTCTTTTTCTCCAACCATTTGAAGAAAATAAGACGAGCAGTTTCCTCAAAAAATGCTGCCATGGCTAGGCCATAGATGATATAGACAAGCGGATGGTCTCGCAAGAGGGCAATACTACCGTCTTTTTGAGGATGTAAAACCAAGATATGCACCAGTTTTTCTAAAATCTGTGAAGAGACAAAGAAGGCAACAGCCCCCAAGCCCAAGACAGCTAGATTAATCTGGTGTTTCTTTTTGGCATACCAAATGCTTCCTATCAAGAAAGCCAGCAACAGCAACATGGTAATAATGATATGAATGGTCATTTTCTTCTCCTATTCCGCCTTTTCAATATCTTTTTTCATCTCGTCAACATTGAACTTAGCAAACAAGTATTGACGATCTTGGACTGGAAAACGTTGGTCCAACTGGTCAACCGCTCCCACCTCGATAATCCCTTCCTTGATGACAAAGTCCATGACATGCCCACCGAAGGTCAAGTCATCTGAGATGAAGTGCAGATGGTAGCCTGCCACACTAACTCCATGGAAAATCTCTGGCGTCCAGAAACCAACGATGGTTCCCACCACATTGTCACGACGATATTCAGGTTGATGGGTTGCGACCTCAGCAAACTTGGTCTCTGGTGTCGACTTGGGAATCATACGCACATGCATATGTGAAAATTCCCCACGAATCTTGATAGAGCGGAAAAGATTTTCCCCGTCATAATAAGACTCAATCCGCTCTTCCAATTCCTTGTCTGTCATCTCAAAGCGCTGGCGGAAAATAACCTCTGCCTGATGCGGTACTACTGCTGCATAAGGAATAAGGGCATCTGGTGATACTTCCACAATTTCTGGCTGATCTCCTGATCCTTTGGCCTGATAAGCCTTGCCATCTAAGACAATCAATTCCCCATCAATAGAATCCAAGGTTCCCAAACCAAGGTCACCATGCTCTAGCAATTCTCCTACTGTCATGGTACCACCATAAAGGCCAGCCATCAAGGCTCCAAGGGTATTGTATTGAAATAATTTCACTGGTTCCTGCACGTTCTTATCCATTCACTTTCTTGTCTGTTATTCTATAAATCTTACTCCTAAGTATACCACATTTGCCCCTAGATGTGAACGAGAGAATCACACTAGACATTGCCAAGAAGGAAAAAAAAGGGTACAATGTAACAAAATCAAGGGAGGTCTGGAATGAAGAAACAAAGCAAGTACCAAGAGGTCGTAGCTTATCTGAAAAATAGTATCGAGTCTGGACGCTTTCCAACGGGTAGCCGCCTGCCTTCTATCCGTCAACTGAGCCTTGACTTTCACTGTAGCAAGGACACCATTCAGAGAGCCCTTCTGGAATTACGGCACGAACAATACCTCTATGCCAAGCCCCAGAGTGGCTACTATGTCCTAGAACAAGGGCAACACCAGGATCTAGAAATCGAAGTCACTGACGAACATGCCAGTGCCTATGACGATTTCCGACTCTGTGTCAATGAAACCTTGATTGGCCGGGAAAACTACCTCTTCAACTACTATGATAACCAAGAAGGATTAGAAGACTTAAGACAATCCATTCATAAACTCCTCTTTGACCAAGCTCTCTACTGCAAGGCTGACCAACTGGTACTGACTTCTGGAACCCAACAAGCCTTGTTTATTCTTTCTCAAATATCCTTTCCTAGCCAAGTCAAGGAAATCTTGGTGGAACAGCCGACCTACCATCGGATGAATCGCCTCTTGATTGCTCAGGGTCTGGACTATCAAACGATTGAACGAGGCATTGATGGGATTGACTTGGAAGAGCTAGAAGGCCACTTCAAGACTGGAAAGATTAAGTTTTTCTATACCATTCCTCGTTTTCACTATCCTCTGGGGCATTCCTATTCAGAGCAGGACAAACGAGCTATTCTTGACTTAGCTGCCAAGTATGGTGTCTATATCGTAGAGGACGACTATTTGGGGGATTTGGACTCTAAAAAGGGCCAGACCTTCCACTATCTGGATACAGAGGAGCGGGTCATTTACATCAAGTCCTTCTCAACCAGCCTCTTTCCAGCCTTGCGGATAACAGCACTCATCCTTCCAAATGCTATCAAGGAAGCCTTTGTGGTCTACAAAAATATCCTAGATTACGACAGCAACCTCATCATGCAAAAGGCCCTGTCACTCTATATTGACAGTCAATTATTTGAGAAAAATCGGCTAGCTCGCTTATCCAATCAGGAAGCTTACCAAAAACAAATCGAGGAAAGACTAGCTAAAACACCTTGTCCCCTTCCTCACTTTCCGCTTCATGATGGTTTATTGCTAGACCTGAGACAGTATCCTAAAATCGCTAGTCTCAAACACAGCCAACTGGGCTTGGATTTCTTTGAAGAGGCTTACTTGGGTGCCTGTCCTTACCAATTTGCCAAGGTGTCTTTAGACAATCTGGAAAAGGTTTTAAACTATTTAAAAGCAGAATTGGAATGACTTCCAACTCTGCTTTTTTCTTATTGTTCAACTTCTGTTAAGGTTGCTGCTTTTTCAAGATATTTTTTGTAGGTGCCGTCATCCTTGAGTTTTTGGATGACCTTGTCCACCACTTCTTTCAAATCAGCACTATTTTTTCTAAGGGCAACTGCATTAGCTTCGCCGTCCTTCATCTTCAAGCTGACAGTTGCGACAGCTAAGTCTGCATTTTTAGCAGCATAGCTAAGGGCAACAGGCTCATCCATGTGAACAGCATCTACTTTTCCAGCCTGTAATTCATTAACAGCTTCACCCATATTAGCTAGGGAAGTCAATTGAGCTTTTGGCAATTGTTCCTTGACCATCGATTCTGGAACAGTCCCTTTTTGGGCTGCAATATTAGCACTTTCAAGGCTAGTTAAATCCTTGTATTTTTCTACATCAGACTTACGAACCAAGAAACTAATCTTGTTTTCATAGTAAGGAATTGAAAAATCAAAGACTTCTTTTCTCTCGTCAGTAGCGCTAATTCCCGCAACCGCTAGGTCAGCCTTACCTGTTTGAAGACTGGTCAAGACATTGTCAAAACTCATGCTTGAGATTTCCAACTTCACTCCAAGTTCATCAGCGATAGCTTGGGCCATATCAATATCCGCACCAACTACCTGATTTTTCCCGTCAACCAAGGATTGGAATTCAAAGGGTGCATAGTCAGGACTAGTCGCCACAACTAATTTCCCCTTTTGCTTAATGGCCTCAACAGCTGACTGAGAACCATTAGAACCCGACTGGCAAGCCACTAAGAAGAAACTTGCAAGAAAGCTACATAAAACAAATATCCATTTTTTTGATTTCATAAATAAACAACCTCTCTGTTAATTTTTGTATAATTATAACGCTATCCAAGTTGCTTGTCAAGTGTTTTTTGAATTTTTATCTTAAAAATATTTTTTTCATTCAATAAAAGGAGCTATCAATTGATTTAAAGCTCCTTTTTATACAGAATGAAACTATTTTATAGTTCGACAATCTTACCTGTTTCAAAGTAAACAACCCATTCACAGATATTTTTGGCATAGTCTCCAATACGTTCCAAGAAGGCAATCACTTGGAAATAATCACGGCCTGTAACGATGGCATCTGGATTTTTCTTGATTTCTTCTGTAGCCAAATCACGAATGCTATCAAAGTAATGGTTGATTTTTTCGTCCATGGCTGCTACTTCATAGGCCTGGTCAACTGAACCATTGAGATAGAGTTCAAGGGCTGCTTCAACGAAGTTCTTGACATCACGCCCCATTCTCTTAATTTCTTCTTCAACAGCTGGGATGCGTTGCTCCCCCTTCATACGAATGGCTGCTCTTGCAATGGAAACGGCATGGTCCCCCATACGTTCCAAGTCAGATACGGCTTTTAAGACTGTTAAAACTGTACGCAAGTCTTGAGAAACTGGTTGTTGAAGGGCAATCATTTCAAATGATTTCTTCTCCAATTTCACTTCGTATTCGTTTACTTCTGCATCGTCTTCGATGACTTCTTTGGCCAAATCACGGTCATGCGTAACAAAGGCACGCACTGTACGATTGATTTGGGATAGCACTTCTTGTCCCATAGCATAGAACTGGTTGTGCAATTTCTCTAAATCTTCTTCAAATTGAGAACGTAACATCATTTATCTCCTTATCCAAATTTTCCTGAAATATAATCTTCTGTTTCCTTGTGTTGTGGGTTGAGGAACATCTTCTTGGTATCGTTAAACTCAATCAAATCTCCATCTAGGAAAAATCCTGTCTTGTCAGAGATACGAGAGGCTTGTTGCATGGAACGCGTAACCAAGAGCATGGTGTATTTATCTTTTAGACCATACAAGGTTTCCTCAATCTTCCCAGCAGATATAGGGTCCAAGGCTGAAGTCGGTTCATCCAAGAGAATGATTTTAGGACTGGTTGCCAAGACGCGGGCAACACAGACACGTTGCTGTTGTCCACCTGAAAGCCCGATAGCTGAATCATGCAGGCGATCCTTGACCTCATCCCAGATGGAAGCTCGTTGCAAGGCTTTTTCAACCGCCTCATCTAGAACCTGCTTGTCCTTAACTCCATTGATACGAAGCCCATAAACAACATTTTCGTAGATAGACATAGGGAAGGGGTTTGGTTGTTGGAAAACCATACCAATTTCCTTCCGCAATTCAACTGTATCTGTACGTGGGCTGTAAATGTTGTGGCCGTTGTAAACCACCGAACCAGTTGTGGTCACCTCTGGATTGAGATCCCCCATGCGGTTGATAGCCTTGAGGAGGGTTGATTTCCCTGATCCAGATGGACCAATCAAAGCTGTAATTTCCTTAGGTTGGAAAGAGAGGGAAACACTATTCAAGGCCTTTTTTTGATTGTAGTAAACGGACAGGTCTGAAACCTGTAAAATCGCTTCTGTCATACTGTTTCCTTTCTATCCAAAGTGTCCTGTTACGTAGTCATTGGTCGACTGTAATTTGGCATTTTGGAAAATATTAGACGTCTTATCGTACTCGATCAAGTCACCCAAGTAGAAAAATCCTGTGTAGTCACTAGCACGCGCAGCCTGCTGCATACTGTGGGTCACGATGATGATGGTAAAGTCCTTCTTCAATTCCAGCATGGTTTCTTCCAGCTGAGCTGTCGCAATCGGATCCAAAGCTGACGCTGGTTCATCCATCAAGAGGATATCTGGTTTAACAGAGATAGCACGAGCGATACAGAGGCGTTGCTGCTGACCACCTGATAGGGTCAAGGCTGACTTGTGCAAATCGTCTTTGACCTGATCCCAGAGGGCAGCCTGACGAAGAGAGGTTTCCACAATTTCATCCAAGACTTGCTTGTCCTTAACTCCTGCACGTTCATGGGCAAAAGTGATGTTACGGTAGATAGACTTGGCAAAGGGATTTGGTCGTTGGAAGACCATTCCAATGTGCTTACGCATCTCATAGACATTGATTTCTGGACGGTTGACATCAATCCCTTGATAGAGGATTTGACCTGTTACCTTGGCAATATCAATGGTATCATTCATCCGATTGAGACTGCGGAGGTAGGTTGATTTCCCTGAACCAGAAGGGCCAATTAAGGCAGTAATTTTATTTTTTTCAAATTGCATATCGATGCCCTTGATGGATTCTTTTTTACCGTAGTAAACATGTAAATCCTTAGTAGAGAGGGCCACTTTCTCTTCAGGAAAGGTGATGATATGCTTTTCATCCCAATTATATTTTGACATGGCTTCTCCTTTAGGCAGCGGTTAATTTCTTATGTAGGTAGCTTCCGAGTTTGCGAGCTCCAAAGTTAAAGATGAGGATAAAGATGAGGAGCACGGCCGCAGAACCTGCTGATACGATGGTTCCATCTGGAATAGTACCTTCACTATTGACTTTCCAGATGTGGACAGCCAAGGTTTCTGCTTGACGGAAGATAGAGATTGGGCTAGTCACACTGAGAATATTCCAGTTAGACCAGTCTAGGGCTGGAGCGGATTGTCCTGCTGTATAGATGAGAGCAGCCGCCTCACCAAAAATACGACCAGAAGCTAAGACAACCCCAGTCACAATACCTGGAAGGGCTTCTGGAATGACCACATGGACCACAGTCTCCCAACGAGAAATCCCAAGGGCCAGACCAGCCTCACGCTGCGTATGGTGAACGTGTTTCAAACTGTCCTCAACATTTCGAGTCATCTGAGGCAAGTTAAAAACTGTCAAAGCCAAGGCACCTGAAATGATTGAAAATCCATACTCAAACTGAACTACAAAGATCAAGTAACCAAAGAGACCGACAACCACTGATGGCAGTGAAGACAAGATTTCAATACAAGTTCTAACAAAGTTGGTCACAGGACCTTTTTTAGCATATTCAGCTAGGAAAATCCCAGCTCCCATAGACAAGGGCACAGAAATAATCAAGGTAATGACCAAAAGGAAGAAGGAATTATAGAGCTGAATTCCAATCCCTCCGCCCGCTTGGTAGGAAGATGATTTGCCAGTCAAGAAAGACCAAGAGACGTGAGGCAAACCACGAACCAAGATATAGAGAATCAAGGATGCCAAGATGGCAACGATAATTCCTGCAATCGAGTAGAGGACAGCTGTTGCAATTTTATCTAATTTCTTAGCGTGCATAGTTTTTCTTTCCTCTTTCTTTCGTAATCAATTTAATCACACTGTTAAAGGCCAAACTCATCAAGAGCAAGACTAAGGCCAAGGACCAGAGAACGTTATTGTCAACTGTTCCCATAACGGTATTTCCAATACCCATGGTCAACACAGAGGTCAAGGTCGCAGCAGGTGTTGTTAGTGAAGTTGGGACAACAGCTGAGTTTCCGACCACCATCTGAATGGCCAGAGCTTCACCAAAGGCACGCGCCATCCCAAAGACTACTGCTGTAAAAATCCCTGAACGCGCTGCCTTCAAGGTCACGCGCCAGATAGTTTGCCAACGAGTAGCCCCCATAGCCAAACTAGCTTCACGGTAGTGACGAGGCACCGCACGCAAGCTGTCCGTTGTCATAAAGGTTACCGTTGGTAAAATCATGACAAAGAGAACGAAAATCCCTGACAAGATCCCAAAACCAGTTCCACCAAAGACACTACGGACAAAAGGAACTACGACCTGCAAACCGATAAATCCATACACGACTGAAGGAATCCCGACCAACAATTCAATGGCTGGTTGCAAGATTCTAGCACCTTTTGGTGAGACCTCCGTCATAAAAACTGCCGCACCAATGGCAAAAGGAGTTGCGATAAGGGCTGATAGGATTGTGACAATAAAGGAACCCAAAATCATAGGAAGGGCACCAAATTGTTTACCTGAAGGATTCCATGTTTGGCCAAATAGGAAATCAAAGATATTAACCCCATTGACAAAGAAGGTCGACAAACCTTTTTGGGCTACGAAAATCAAAATCATGGCCACAATGATAACAATCAAAGACAGACAGGCAAAGGTCAAGCCTTTTCCTAATTTCTCTAGACGAGAGTTCTTTGAGGGAGAAAGTAATTTTTTAGCTAATTCTTCTTGATTCATTAGTGACTCCCTTCTAGTGCTGTCACCGTTCCTACAGCATCTTTTTCAACCTTCATTTCCTTAACAGAGATATAGCCCATCCCCTTAACGATTCCGCTTTGCGCTTCATCAGAGAGGACAAAGTTGAGGAATTCTGCCACCAATTCATTTGGTTGACCTAGGGTGTACATGTGTTCATAAGACCACAAAGGCCAGTTATTGCTTGTAACATTTTCTGCAATTGGCTCATAGCCATTCAACTTCATACGTTTAACTGAGTCATCCACATAGGCAAAGGCTAGGTAAGAAATGGCTCCTGGTGTCTGGGAAACAATGTTTTTGACCATCCCATTTGAATCCTGTTCTTGACTCTGCACGGCAGATTGACCATCCATGACAACACTATCAAAGGTTGCACGCGAACCAGAACTTGCCGCGCGGTTGATAATGGAAATGGCTAGGTCTTTCCCACCTACCTCTTTCCAGTTGGTTACTTGACCTGTGAAGATGCTACGGAGTTGTTCAGTTGTCAGATTTTCAACATCAACTTCCTTGTTCACAATAACTGCCAAGCCCGCTACGGCTACCTTATGGTCCACTAGAGCGGATGCGTTGATACCGTCTTTTTCCTCGGCAAATACATCTGAATTTCCTACATCAACGGCTCCAGATTGAACCTGAGACAGACCTGTACCAGATCCTCCACCTTGAACGTTGACTGTTTTTCCAACGTGCAGAGAGCCAAATTCATCTGCCGCTGCTTCGACCAAGGGCTGAAGAGCCGTTGAGCCAACAGCTGTCATGGATTCCCCACGATCAATCCAGCTAGCACATCCCGCCAAAGAACCTGCCAGCAAAAGAGCTGCAAGGGATAGAGCGAGTTTTTTCCTTTTTTTCACTGTTTTTCTCCTTGAAAATAATGGTGAATGCTGTGAATTTTTTTAACTATTTATTTATGTTTTTCTTTTTTAAAATTGGGAGCCAACCGAAGTTGCTAGCTTAGTTTTACTAGAAATTTGCTCAGTTGTCTTACCCACCAATTTTGACTTAAAATGAAAGACAATTTGAAAAAAATCCATACTTCCACTATAACATAGACAAGCTACTTTGACTAGCATTTTCACTTGAATCTGAGGCCTTTTGGAAAATAATTTTTCAAAACATTTCCAGTCACTTTAGCAAAGCCCAAGCCATTGCCTTGAACCAAAACTTGATACCAACCATTTGGCAGACTTTCCGATAGCTGAACGGTTTCTCCAGCCGCATACTTTACAAACTCCTCTTGGTCAATTTCAACTGATTGCTTTACCTGACTCGGTTTCAAGGCTAGACCAAGAGCAAAACTAGGCTCAAAGCGTTTCTTCTTAAAAGTACCCAGATGCAGGCCATTCCGAGCAATTTTAAGTTTCCCTAAATCTGGTAAAAGTTCTGGCAAGAGATAGAGTTGGTCCCCAAAAGTCTGCAAGATACCCGACAAATTAACTTTCAAGTGTTTTTGTGCAAATTCCTGCCACAAGGTAACTTGTTCACGGCTAAGATTGCTCTTGCTTGCCTTAAATTTAGGGGCTGGATTGTCACCTTTAAACTGTAGATGGGCTACAAACTGACCCTCTCCCTTAAAATGATGAGGGTACATACGAGCCGTTTCTGGCAGGTCAATTCCAGCTACCATTCCATTGATATGCTCTACTGGCAACAAATCAAAATTATACTCTTCCAGCAACCACTTGATAATCTCTTCGTTTTCCTCAGGTGCCCAGGTACAGGTTGAATAAACCAAGCGACCACCTTCAGCTAGCATGGTTACTGCATCTTCCAGAATTTCTCTTTGCAAGCTAGCACATTGACTCGGATAATCTAAGATCCAATAGTCCATAGCATCTGGCTGCTTACGAAACATCCCTTCACCAGAGCACGGGGCATCAAGAACGATTAGGTCAAAATAGCCCTTAAAAATCTTGGCCAAGCGGTCAGCAGATTCATTGGTCACCACAACATTTGTCGCTCCAAAGCGCTCCATGTTTTCTACTAAAATCTTAGCCCGTTTGCTTGAAATTTCATTGGAAACAAGGAGACCCTCCCCTGCTAGATAGGCTGCCAGCTGAGTTGATTTTCCACCCGGTGCAGCAGCCAAATCCAAAACTTTCATACCAGGACTGGGCTGGGCTACCTGAGCAACCAGCTGAGCAGCAGGTTCTTGCGAATAAACTAAACCAGTAGCATGCTCAGGCGATTTCCCTGATACCTTTCCATAATGTCCCCAAGGAGTTTGAGGAATGGCATCAGGAAAGGAAACTGGCGCTTCTTTTAAAGGATTGACCCGAAAGGCCGAAACCGCTTCCTCCTCAAAAGAGGCAAGAAAATCTCTTGCCTCATCTCCTAGTATCTCTTCATATTTTTCAACAAATCCTTCTGGAAATTGCATTTAAGTTCTTTTCCTTTCATAAATATAGGACTGAATTTCCTCCTGCATCTCAAGAGGTAACATCATGACCGGCTGTCTAGTTTGAAAATCAAGCGGTTGACCAGAAAGGGTCACAACCCGATAGCCCAGACTTTCCCCCAAAATACTTGCTGCAGCATAATCCCATGGTTGCAGATAAGTGATATAGGTCAACAAACGCCCTGACAAAATCTTGACAAAACTAATGGCCGCACTCCCATAGACACGAACACCGAGGACCGCTCGACTCAAATCAGCCAGTCCCCATTCATTGGTTTCCAGCATACCACTATTCCCTGCAATAAGGAAATCTCCAAGTGGTTTTACTTTAAAGGGAGCTAGGAGCTGGTCATTTCGACAGACTGGAAACTTACCACCACCGTGATAACAATCCCCTTTGACCACATCATAAATCAGCCCAAACTGTCCCTGACCATTTTCAAAATAAGCCATCATAACAGCAAAATCTTCCTGCTGGGCTACAAAATTATTGGTCCCATCAATGGGATCAATGACCCAAACCCTGCCCTCTTGAACCGAGGCTCGCAAACAGCCTTCTTCAGCGCAAATCTTATCCTCAGGATAGCGGGACAAAATCTCACTAACCAAGAGTTCCTGAACTTCCTTGTCCAGTCTGGTCACCAAATCTGTTGGAGAGGACTTGGTTTCAACACACAAATCTTCCTGCATGTGGCCAAGGATATACTGGCCTGCTTTCTTAATTAGCTCTTTAGCAAATTCAAACTTACTTTCCAAGAGAAATCTTTCCTTCCCCTTTTTCCTTAGCCGCCTGAACTGCTCGGTAAAGCGAATAGCCACTCACTGTTTCAAATTCTCGTCCCAAACGTTTCTCTTCGCTCTTGCTTGGTACGACCGCTTTGAATCCCTTATAGGAGTCCAGTAACTTTTGAGCCTCTACTTTGC
This sequence comes from Streptococcus mitis, assembly GCF_003942765.1. Taxonomy (GTDB): domain Bacteria; phylum Bacillota; class Bacilli; order Lactobacillales; family Streptococcaceae; genus Streptococcus; species Streptococcus mitis_BE. The sequence goes on along the minus strand of NZ_RJNW01000003.1, from coordinate 87,889 downwards.
CTTCATAGGCAGCTTCAACATCATTAAAAAAAGAAAGCACTGAAGCAAGTTCTTCAGTGCTCCACGACAAATCTAGTGGGTAACTATACTGTTTGTTCATTAACTAATACCAGCTCTCATTCTTGCTTCTTTTAGCTCTTGCTTACGGTAACTACGAGGGAGAAAAGCACGAATCTCATCTTCATTAAAACCGATCTGCATACGTTTAGCATCGATAATAATTGGACGACGCAAAAGACTAGGATACTGCTCAATCAAATGAAGCAATTCTGATACCGAAATACTTTCTACATCAATATCTAATTTTTGAAAAATTTTTGAACGAGTTGAAATGATGTCATCAGTACCATTTTCGGTCAAGGAAAGAATGTGTTGCAATTCCTTTCTTGTTAAGGGACTGGTCATAATATTATGCTCCTCAAAGGGCACCTTATGTTTTTCTAACCAGGCCTTTGCCTTACGACATGAAGTACAGCTCGGTGATAGGAATAGTGTAATCATGCTTTTCTCTTCTTATCTATACTTTGCTACTTCTATTATACAAAAAAATAAAGCGCTTGACTAGATATTTTTAGAAAAAAAGCCTATTTTTTCAAGAAAAATAGACTGTTTGCGGACGATTAACCCTTTTTGGATTTGATTAATTCATTCTTGACAATAGTTTCGAATCACATACCTAATTGATTTATGCAAAATAAGAATATCTTTCGTTTCACTTCCTACGACTTTTTAGATAAAGATAGCCAAAAAAGCTTTCATAGAGAGCAAAAAAGAGGAGGAAGGCATGAAGGAAGAAGGTCTCTGGCAAAATCAGTATAACAGGATCCTTGGCTGGGTCAAAAAGCCAGGTATCATCTCCCACAAAGAGAATTTGATGGAAAAGGATAAAGAATTGGTCAAAACCAATCAAAACTCCCCCAAGCCCAATCACCAAAGGCAAAACTACTAGAGTCAGAAGTTCCTTACTAAATAAAGATAAAAATCCCTTTTTCACAATCCCTTTGACAAAGAAATAGAAACTTGGCAGTGTCACTAGAGCTACTAGCTGAACAAAGTGGAAGAGGTCCTTGACCACCGCAAAGTGGTGCAGACCAGCTGCTGACGAACGAAAATCTGGCATCTCTAATACCTGACTAAAAGGATTGGTCAGGTAATTCATCAAAATATGAAAGTTGTACTGAATGGTTTCTGGTTTTAGATAAACCCGATTTGTTAAATTCAGCCACTCAATCTCCAAAGGATAAAAAATCCAAGCCAAATAAATGGTCAAAAGGATTGAGAGGGAGAGGAAAAAGAGCATAGAGCTCCAAAAAGTCAGTTTAGTTTTCATCAAAATTCCACTCCGCAAGGCTAGAAACCACATGAGTCGGTGCGATTGGTAGGTCTGCTACTTCTTCTGCCTTGGTAAAACCTGTTGTCACTAAGAGAGTTGGAATGCCATTGTCAATCCCAGCTCGGATATCAGTCAAGTAATTGTCCCCAACCATGATTAATTCTTCACGTTCCAAGCCTAAGTGCTCAACCGCCTTGTCCATAATGATGGCATTTGGTTTTCCAATATAAACAGGATTCACTCGTGTTGCTACTTCAAGCAGGGTAATCAGTGAACCAGCACCTGGCAAAAGACCGCGTTCTGTAGGAATGTTGAGGTCAGGATTGGTTCCGATAAAATGAGCCCCCTTTTGGATAGCAAGAGTTGCTGTCGCAAATTTTTCATAATCAACTTGCCAGTCCAGGCCTACTACTACATAGGCAGGATTTTCCTTGTTTTCCACATAACCAGCCGCCTTGATGGCTTCCTTGAGCCCTGCTTCTCCGATGACATAGACGGTCTTTTCAAGCCCCAAGTCGTTCATATAGTCGATGGTTGCCAAAGTCGCGGTGTAGACAGTCGACAGGGGCGTATCGATATTAAAATTCTGAGCCAACATCTCCTGAACACTCTCTGGAGTGCGGGTTGTATTGTTGGTTACAAAGAGATAGGGGATATCCCGCTTTTGCAATTCATGGACAAAAGCTTCTCCTGCTGGAATTCGATCTTTCCCCTTATAAATGGTTCCGTCTAAATCAATTAAATAGCCTTTATATTTCATATTTTTCTCTAATCCTTCTTCATTTCTTGCCAAGTGATGATAGCTTGGGCATTGGTAGCCCCGTCGCTTGTAATCTCATGTTTGCTTTCCAGTCCAGTCCGTTCAACAGCCGATGTAATCACTCCACCTGGTCGAACTTCCTTGACATACTTGAGGTTGATTTTCTTGGGAATATATTGGGTCAAAAAGTTCGCTCCCATGACCTCAAAAATCCAGTCCAAGTATTTACTGTTATTGACATGACCATTCATATCCAAATCGTAAAAACGGACATGGTAATCCTTGCTGATTGATTCGTTCAAGGACTCATACTTTGGACCGCGGATAAGCTTTTTATCAAAATCAGACTGGTAAGGAGCTACAATCTCAGGTTCGACAGCATGGACTTTTCGACTATCTCGGTCCATCAGAACAAAGGTCGCCATCATGTGAATGAGCTCCTGCCCCGCTTCATCATAAATGGTAAAGCGACGATAGCAAAAGAGTCGATTGTAGCTCAGTGCTTCCGTTTCAATAGTAATTTCTTCTGCAAAACGAGGCAAACGAACCACCTCAATATCATAGTCTGTGATAATCCAGACCAGATTATGCTCTTCCAAAATAGTCTTATCACTAACTCCCAGTTCAATCGACTGCATCCCTGAAACTTGCAGGGACAGTAAAATCACATCTGGGAGTTTGATATGACCGTTCATATCAGCCATATCAAAAGGAATTTTCATTTTCATTTGATAAGTTAAGCCCATCATCCTACTCCAAAATAAATCGTTCTGCTACGGTGTCTCCCAAAAAGAGACCTCTTTTTGTCATGCGCACTCGGTCACCCTCTATTTGCATGAGACCTTGTTGAACCAAATCTCTGACGATTTCTCCATAAAGTCCATCAAAAGACCGTCCAAATTTTTTTTCAAATCGCGCCATGGAGACCCCTGATTTCTTGCGAAGGCCCAGGAACATTTCTTCTTCCATTTGCTCTTTTTGACTCAGGTGTTCTTCTGTGATACGTGCATTGCCTTCTTTAACTGCACTGAGATAATGACGAATGGGACCATGATTTTTATAGCGCACGCCATTGACATAACCAGATGCCCCAGCACCGATGCCATAGTACTCAGCATTGTCCCAGTACATGAGATTGTGGCGACTTTCAAAACCAGGCTTGGAGAAATTGGAAATCTCATAATGCTCAAAACCAGATTTCTCCAGCTCCGCGATGATGTACTCAAACATCTCAGCCTCCAATTCCTCCTTAGGTAGAGGCAATTTTCCTCGTCGCATACGGTTCATAAAGACCGTATGATTTTCTAAAATCAAACTATACAAACTCATATGAGGAATATCCAGCCCAATAGCCTTAGCCACATTGTCCTTGACCTGCTCCATAGTCTGACCAGGCAGCGCATAAATCAAATCGATAGAGATATTATCAAAACCAGCCAGTTTCAGGCGGTCGATATTTTCATAAATATCCTTCTCCAAATGACTGCGCCCAATCTTTTTCAGCATCTTGTCATCAAAGGTCTGCACACCTAGTGAAACACGATTGACAGCCGAGTTCTTCAAAACAGCAATCTTATCCGCATCCAAATCGCCTGGATTAGCTTCAATGGTCAACTCTTCTAAGACAGACAGGTCCAAGTTTTTAGTCAAGCCCTTCAATAGTACCTCCAGTTGCGAAGCTGACAAAGCTGTCGGTGTGCCACCACCGATATAGAGGGTTCGCAACTTTTGAATATCATAAGATTGAAACTCTTCTAACAGATGTTCCAAATAACTATCTACCGGCTGATTCTTGATAAAAACTTTTGAAAAGTCACAATAATAACAAATCTGGGTACAAAACGGGATGTGCACATAGGCTGACGTTGGTTTTTTCTGCATAGTACTTATTATACCACAAAGACAGGCTAGGAGAAAAAAATCACCATCCCCAGATACATAGTCCGTCCAGAGATGGTGATGGTTTATTCTTCTGTTATGTCAATAACAATCTCTTCTGATTCATCAAGAGTTTCGGCCTTTTCTTGCCATTGCTCCTTGAGATTATTGAAGCGATCTTTTGATGCTTCTGTCGCTTGACGAGCACATGATTTGGCTTGGGCAAGGACACTGTCCACAGTGATTTCACCTGACTCAACCTGTTCTTTGGTTTTAAGAACAAAATCTGTAGCCTGCTCCTTGACTTCTGTCAGTTTTTCACAGACCTGCTCCTTGGCATACTCAGGATCTTCTCTCAAGTCATCCAGAAAATCTTGAGCCTGACTGCAAACTTGTTTACCCTTGTCACTTGTTAAAAACAAAGCAAGAGCTGCACCTGAAACGGTTCCTAAAAGGATTGAGGATAGTTTACCCATAAGAATTCTCCTTTTTTATTTTTTGAAAAATTTACTTGCTACACGAAGAGCTGACAAACTTGCACCAGTCTTAAGTGTTTTTGAACTAGCTGATGAAGCTTTCTTGCTCAAGACACGCGCATGGTCATTGAGGTCGGAAACAGATAGAGATAAATCTGCAACAGCACTAAAGAGTGGATCAATCGTTGCCACCTTGACATTAATATCATCTGCCAAGACATTGACCTTAGACAGCAATTCATTGGTATGATGCAAGGTCACATCCACATCTGAAGTTAAGATTTTAATCGTCTTCTCTGTTTCATCGATAACACGTCCAAGCTTTTGTACAGTAATAATTAGATACACTAAAAATACAATCAAAGCAAGGGCTACAAGAATATATGCAACTTCTAACATTTAATTTTCCTCCTCTGTAACATAGTAAGGGGCCTTCTTTCGATTTTGATAAAGAATGATAAAAATACCCAGTCCGATAAGGACAACTGATAGCCATTGAGACACTCGAAGTCCAAAGAACATGAGGCTATCTGTCCGCATACCTTCGATGACCATGCGACCGAAACCATACCAAATCAAGTAGAAAGCAGTAATATGACCTCGTCTGAGGCTCTTCCATTTTCGTCTAAAAATCAGAATCAAGGCAAATCCAAGTAGATTCCATAGAGATTCATAAAGGAAGGTCGGTTGACGGTAGCTCCCCTCAATATACATCTGGTCACGGATAAAACCAGGTAGATAATCCAGATTATCCACTGCTGCACCGTAGGCTTCTTGGTTAAAGAAATTGCCCCAGCGCCCCAGACTTTGGGCAATCATGACGCTAGGCGCCGCAATATCTAGAAAATCCCAAGTATTGATGAGTTTACGATCAGCAAAGATATAGAGTACAAGAGCACCAGTTATCAAACCACCGTAAATGGCCAAACCACCATTCCAAATGGCAAAAATTTCTCCCAAATTCTGACTATAGTAATCAAAACGGAAAATAACATAATAGAGACGAGCTCCTAAAATAGCCAATGGAAAGGCTATCAAGATAAAATCTAAAATATCATCTGGGATGATCTTCTTTCTAGGTGCTTCTTTCATGGTCAAATAAACCGCAAGAATCAAGCCTGTTACAATACACAAGGCATACCAACGAATGGCTAGAGGGCCTAGATGAATAGCAATTGGATCAAGCATTAGGCACCTCATTTTGAGCAATGAGATTTGTCAAGCGTTCTTCGAACAAACGTGTAGCATCAAAGCCCATTTCCTTAGCACGATAATTCATGGCAGCTGCCTCAATCACAACAGAGATATTACGACCTGTTTTCACTGGGATACGGATACGAGGAATAGCTACGCCAGAAATTTCAAGTTCCTCAGCATTGTTTCCAAGACGATCAAAAGTCTTATGTGTATCGTAATTTTCCAAGTAAACAGCCAACTGAACTTGTGAAGAATCTTTTACGGCACTCGCACCGTAGAGGCTCATGACATCGATAATCCCAACCCCACGAATTTCAATCAAGTGTTTCAAGATTTCAGCCGGTTCACCCCAAAGAGTAATCTCATCCTTGGCAAAGATATCAACACGGTCATCTGCTACCAAGCGGTGACCACGTTTGACAAGCTCTAGACCCGTCTCACTCTTACCGATGCCACTATCGCCTTGAATCAAGACACCCATACCATAGATATCCATCAAGACCCCGTGCACACTGGTCCGTTCTGCTAAACGTGAATCCAGATAACTAGATAACTCTCCAGATAAACGACTAGTTGCTGTACGACTGGTTAAAATGGCAATCTTACATTCTCTAGCTGCTTTTAACATTTCCTCTGGAACAACCAAACCACGGGCAACAATGACCGCAGGTGTCTCAGGTAGAAACATTTTTTTCAAGACTTGGTAACGGTTGTGAGAGGACATCGAAACGAGATAGGACCACTCCTTCATTCCCAAGAGTTGGATTCGCTCTGGCGTGTAGTAGTCAAAATAGCCTGTCATTTCAAGACCAGGTCGCGTAATGTCCGCAGTATTAATTTCCTTTTCAAGTAATTCTGGTTCGCCATAGACAATATCTAGTCTAAGCTTTTCAATCACTTCTTTTACTAAAACCGACATCATTTCCTCCTTCAAATGAGTTCTTCTCTCTATTATATCAAATTGTAGGAGGATATTTGAGATTTTTGCAGGCTTTGAAGTATTTATTTAAAAGAAAAAGACTAGATTTCTCTAGCCTTTCATTTCTAATTAGAATTTTTTACGTTTACGAGCTGCTTCTGATTTACGTTTACGTTTTACAGAAGGTTTTTCATAGAATTCACGTTTGCGTGTTTCTTGAAGAGTACCAGCTTTAGTAACCGCACGTTTGAAACGACGAAGTGCGTCGTCAAGAGATTCATTCTTACGTACTACTGTTTTAGACATTTTTTTCACTCCCTTCAAGTTCAAGATCTATTCTATTCTACACGTAAAAGGAATAATTGTCAAGAAAAAACTGCCATAAACTTATATTATCTTCAATTTTAATCTTGTTTAATCTTGTTAAAATTGATTAACATTTATAGATGGAAATGATATAATAGTGGCACATATTGATTAGCAAAAATTAGTATTATTTAGAAGTGAATCTATAACATGAAAAGAATCATAAAAATTTGCCCTGTGGTCAGTATTTTAGTTGTAATTTGTTTATTGCTAGGAATTCTTACTACCTTTTTGGGAAGTGTAATGTATGACTTATTTGCATTTCATTCAAAGCCAATTTATTGTTGGCAATACTTTAGTGGTACATTTATGCATGGAAGTAAAGAAGCACCAGTATGGTTTATATGGTTTCATCTAGTTTTAAATACTTTAATGTTACTTCCTTTTGGTGGGCTATTGGAGTATAAAAGGGGATCAAAATATGTATTTTTAGTTTTTATTACTTCTATGGTAATATCTTCAATTGTATTCCATATATTAACACAGAATCAAGAAATTCAGGCATCGGGTATCTCTGCTATTGGCTATGCTTTTGTAACGGGCGGGGTGATGAGTATGTTTAGTATATGGAAAAATTTCAATTTAGGATTAAAACTATTTTATATCCTTTTAATCGTTCTATCTCTAACCATGCTTCTACCAAATATAGCAGGCTGGATTTCAACCTTTCTTCACATGTCAGGAATTGCCAGTTATATCATGATTTCCAGCATCAAAAACTCTTGTGTTTGTGGTGAATAACAAGTATAACACAGAGGTGTTTTCTTATGCCTATAACTAGATTTCATTTGACAACAGTTTCCCTTGAAGATGTGATGTTCGGTCAGCTAAACCAAGGCTAGACTTAGCCTTGGCTAGCGAGCCTAATATCTTCAAGCCTATTATCAAATGAAATCAAGAGCTAACTATAAACTAGTTAAACCATTATATTTTTAGGAAGACTGGATGGCTAACTTCATTATAGAACTTTCATTTTTATATGAAATATCGACAACTGTTACGGGGATTTACAGAAAAATTTCTTTTAGCAGGATAGTGAACATTTGAAGTAAAAAACCACTCACTCCAAAGTGAACTGCACCCCAAAAGTTAGACAGAAAAAATCTAACTTTTGGGGTGTTTTATTATGAAATTAACTTATGAAGATAAAGTTCAAATATATGAATTGAGAAAGCAAGGTCAAAGCTTCAATCAACTTTCAAAAAGATTTGGTGTGGATGTTTCTGGTCTAAAGTACATGGTGAAATTAATTGAACGTCACGGAATAGAAATCGTCAAAAAGGGGAAGAATCGTTACTATTCCCCTGAATTAAAGCAAGAAATGATTGATAAAGTCCTACTTGAAAGTCGTTCACGAATAAGTGTGGCTTTAGATTATGATCTACCCAATCCTTCGCTGTTGAAAAATTGGATAGCACAATACAAGAAAAACGGGTATACTATTGTTGAGAAAACAAGAGGGAGAGTACCTAAAATGGGACGTAAACGTAAGAAAACTTGGGAAGAAATGACAGAACTAGAGCGACTCCAAGAGGAGAATGAACGCTTACGTACCGAGGTGGCTTACCTAAAAAAGTTAAAAGAGCTAGAAGACAGGGACGAAGCCTTAGAGCGAGAAAGGCAGAGACAATTAGAGAAATGGCTTCAGGAGGATTTCGACTAGATTTACTTCTTGAAACAGCTCATTTAGCTCGCTCGACTTATTACTACCAGTTGAAGCAACTGGAGGGACTTGACAAAGATAAAGAGTTTAAAGACGAAATTCAGTGCCTTTATAATGAACATAAAGGCAATTATGGTTATCGACGAATGACTCTTGAACTAAAGAATCGAGGTTATTCGGTTAATCATAAGAAGGTCCAACGTCTGATGAAGGTCCTTGGTTTAAGCGCTCGAATTCGTCGGAAACGAAAGTATTCTTCTTACCAAGGAGAGATTGGCAAGAAAGCGGACAATCTTATTCAACGTCAATTTGAAGCAACCAAACCAATGGAAAAGTGCTATACGGATGTAACAGAGTTTGCCATTCCAAATAGCACGCAGAAATTGTATTTATCGCCTGTTTTAGATGGCTTTAACAGCGAAATTATTGCTTTTAATCTTTCTTGTTCTCCTAATTTAGAACAAGTAAAAACGATGTTGGAACAGGCCTTCACAGAGAAACACTACGAGAATACGATTCTCCATAGTGACCAAGGTTGGCAATACCAACACGATTCTTATCATCGGTTCCTAGAGAGTAAGGGAATTCAAGCATCTATGTCACGTAAGGGAAATAGTCCAGATAACGGCATGATGGAATCCTTCTTTGGTATTCTTAAGTCTGAGATGTTTTATGGTTATGAGAAGTCGTTTAAATCACTTGAGCAATTGGAACAAGCCATTGTAGACTATATTGATTACTACAATAATAAACGAATTAAGGTAAAACTAAAAGGACTCAGTCCTGTGCAATACAGAACTAAATCCTTCGCATAAATTAATTGTCTAACTTTTTGGGGTCAGTACAAAGAGCAAGTGGTTTTTATACTTTTTATTTTTCAAGTAGGCTGAGCGCTTCAGCATCTGCGATAATCGTCACATCAGGGTGATTTTGGAGGCTACTTGCTGGTAAGTTCTCAGTCACTGGACCAGACACGGTTCCGGCAATGGCTTCTGCTTTCGACTCACCGTAAGCAAAGAGAATAATTGACTTGGCATCCAAAATGTTTTTAATCCCCATTGAGATGGCTTGTGTTGGAACATCTTCAATCTTGTCAAAGAAACGTGCGTTTGCTTCGATAGTAGACTTGTCAAGTTCTACAAGGTGAGTTTGACTGTCAAATGGAGTACCGGGTTCATTAAATCCGATATGTCCATTGCGACCGATTCCCAAGATTTGGAGGTCAACTGGATGGTCAGCCAAAATTTGGTTGTAGCGTTCAACTTCAGCTTCAGCATTGTCCTTAACCCCACGAGGCAAGAAACTTTCTTTAAATGGTTTTTGGTTAAACAAGTTTTCTTGCATGAAGTAACGATAAGACTGTGGGTTGTCTCCATCAAGCCCTACATACTCATCAAGGTTGACACTGGTAAGATTTGAAAAATCAAGGTCACTCTCAACAATTTCCTTGTAAAATTCAAGTGGGCTACTTCCTGTCGCAAGTCCTAGGGTTTGAGCTCCATTTGCCAATTTTTCCTTCAAAATCTCAAAAGCAACTTTTCCACCTTCGATTTGGTTTTCAACTTTAATAACTTTCATCTTTTTATCCTCCGTTTCAATCTATATTTATTATATGGTATAGACCAATTTTTGTCAAGTGAAAACGATTTAATTTTCAAAAAAAGAGCGTCCAAACTTGAAACATGTTATAATGGATAAGATTAGAACTTAGAAAGAATGAACAGATATATGAATACAGCTGATTTTGATTTCCACTTGCCTGAGGAATTGATTGCCCAAACGCCTCTTGAAAAACGGGACGCCTCTAAACTCCTCATCGTCAACCGTGAGACTGGAGAATTGCAGGATAAACACTTCCACTCCATTATTGATATGCTGGAACCTGGCGATGCCCTTGTCATGAACGACACCCGAGTTCTCCCCGCCCGCCTCTATGGTCAAAAGGAAGAAACTGGAGGTCATGTGGAACTTCTCCTGCTCAAAAATACTGCTGGAGATGAGTGGGAAGTTCTGGCTAAACCTGCCAAACGCCTCAAGGTCGGTACTCGTGTCAGCTTTGGTGATGGCCGTCTCAGCGCTGTTGTTACGGAAGAATTGACTCACGGGGGCCGCATTGTCCGCTTTGAGTACCAAGGAATTTTCCTAGAAGTTTTGGAAAGTCTAGGAGAAATGCCTCTGCCACCTTATATCCACGAAAAATTGGATGACCGTGAACGCTATCAAACCGTCTACGCCAAGGAAAGTGGCTCTGCTGCAGCACCTACTGCAGGTCTTCACTTCACCAAAGAACTGCTAGCAGAAATCCAAGCTAAGGGTGTTCATCTAGTCTATCTGACTCTTCATGTCGGACTCGGAACCTTTAGACCCGTTTCAGTTGACAATCTGGACGAACACGAAATGCACTCAGAATTCTACCAACTTTCTGAGGAAGCTGCTGCCACCCTTCGATCTGTTAAGGAAAATGGTGGCCGTGTCATCGCTGTTGGAACCACTTCCATCCGCACCTTGGAGACTATTGGTTCCAAGTTTAATGGGCAAATCCAAGCAGATTCTGGCTGGACCAATATCTTTATCAAACCTGGCTATGAATGGAAGGTTGTCGATGCCTTCTCAACCAACTTCCACCTGCCAAAATCAACTCTGGTCATGTTGGTTTCTGCCTTTGCAGGTCGCGAATTAGTCTTAGATGCCTACCACCATGCTATCCAAGAACACTACCGCTTCTTTAGTTTTGGCGATGCCATGTTTATCTACTAATTTTCACAATCAAAAAGCGCATATTATCAAGGTTTTATAAACCTTGATAATATGCGCTTTGCTATGGATAAAAATTGAGTTAATTTATTCTCAAGCTTGGATCTTTCAAGCTCTGAACACTGGCATTGATCACCGCGCCGACAATTAAAATCTTAGCGATGAGAATAAACCAGAACATCATGACCACCACCACGACGGAACTGAAAAAACGGACGTCCACTAGGCGATTGACATAATTGTTAATATAGACTGAAAAGATATTGAGCAGTAAGACCAGAGTCAGCATGACAAAGGCACTACCTGGTAATACAGAGCGAATTCGTCGGACCTTAACATTAGGCAGGAAATAGTAAAGCATGACCAAGATTGCAAAAATCAAGGCATAGACCAAGGGGCCTGTTAGGTCTTGCAGATAATCAAAGATAGGACTATCCGATTTCCAATAGCTTTTGACAAGGTTGAGGAGCATACGGCCAAAGACACTCAAAAACAGAGCTAAAGCAAAGAGAATCTGCAAACCAAAACTGACAAACAAACTCATAAGCTGATGGGAAATCATTCCACGATTTTTAGCTACTCCGTAAGCTTTATTAAAGGCTTTCTGTAGAAAATTCATGGATTTTGAAAAGGTCCAAAGGGCTGATAAAACCGCAAAACTCAATAAGCCCGTTGACGGTTGGGTGAGCACTTCTGTAATAATCTTTGCAACCACATCATACATGGTATCCGGCAAAAATTCATTGACAACCTTTAAAAAATTGGAAACTGGAATCTGAAAATAAGGGAGGATATTGACCACCACCAAAAGCAGGGGGAAAATCGAAATCAACCAATAGTAGGCTACTGCGACACTAGTCAACTCACTATCTGATGCTTGATAATAATTCAAAAAAGCTTTTAATAAAGGCTTATCTATCAGCTCTTTCCACCACTTCTTCATGTCACACTCCTTCACTTACAATCTTATACTCAATGAAAATCAAAGAGCAAACTAGAAAGCTAGCCGCAGGTTGCTCAAAGCACTGCTTTGAGGTTGCAGATAAAGCTGACGTAGTTTGAAGAGATTTTCGAAGAGCATTAACTAATTTCTTCTTACCAATTCCACCATATCATACGGGAGGGTATTGGCAGCTTCCTTCAGAGAATAGTTCTCTAAGTTATTTACATTTTGTCGTAACTTCTTGGCATACTTGGTCGTAATCAATCGTTTTTCTTCGTATTCGAAAATCAACTTGCGCTCCAGATAATAGCCTCTCAGCATTTCATCGATATTGTTGGGCTTGACGCGATTGATAACCCGTTCGACAAAGGCACCACTGGTAATAATAGCTGTTTCTCGGAGACGAGAATCCTGCATGAAGCTGATTAAAGAACTCTTATAAACCCCTTTAAGGTTCTCCAGACTTTCGATAATCATCTCTGTATTTTCTAGATAGAGCTCTGCAATTTGGTCATAGTCAAGGGCTCTGAGTTTCTGTGATTCTTCATTTTTCCAACTGCGAAAAGCCTTGCCAAGAGTAAAGACTTCGTGAAGGAGAAAACGTAAAATCCGCAAGGAAACAAGGAAATAATAGGTCAATCGTGAAGCAAACTTGCGATTGATACTTTGTTCCATGTTTTTCAGATAACGTTGGTAAACTCGATAGGCACGCTCACTCATCTTGTCCTCTTCGTAGGCCTGTTCCAAACCATCACTTTCAATACTGAGGATAAGAAGTTTTAAGGCCTCCCAGTCTTCTTGAACTCCCTTATTTTCTTGATTCAGGATGAGATTTTCAATACGTCCATGATAATTGTCAATGGCTGCATAGAGAGGGAGCTTATTCTTATGAGTTTCAAGTTCTTTTTCTAACTCCGAAGTAACCTCATTCAAAATAGCGATATGCATGAGATAATCCTTACTTTCTTCCTGTTCATCAGAAAGATGAGGCAAGACCACGAGGCCTGTTAAAAAGCTTACAAGCGTCACACCTGCGACGAGGAAAAGCAAGAGAGGATACTCCTGCTCTAGATTACTTGGTATCAGAAGAATCGTAGCAATCGACACGGTTCCCTTAACACCTGAGAAGGTCAAGAGAAGCATATCCTTCATATACTTATTTAACTTTTTCTTGAGGCGTCGGGTCCTATAAGCATAATAGCCATAGATCATGACAAAACGAATGGCAAAGAGGACAAAGGTAAGAACGACAAGAGACACCAGCAAGAGTAAGGGATTATAGATTGGATTGGTCAAGATAGGTTCTGCTATCATTTCCAGCTCCATCCCTAAAATCACAAAGACAGAACCGTTCAGCATAAAGTTCACTGTATGCCATACCGTCTCGGTCACCGTATCCACTTGGGCTTCGAGGAGCGTAATTTTCTTAAAACGGCTTGCCTTTAAAATCCCAGCAACTACGACGGCAATAATCCCTGAAACATGGACTTCTTCTGCCAAGAAGAAGGTTACCAAGGGCAAACTCAATTCTAATAAAAGTTCGCTGGCAATATCCGTTGCTCTCACACTAAGTAAGAAACTATGGAGGAAACGGTTGGTCATGGCTGTTAAAAATCCAATCAAAAAACCGCCTAGGATTGAAAAGATGAGCGAACTACTCGCTTGCCCAAGGGAAAAGGCTCCAGTTGTCCAAGCTGTCAAAGCTACCTGGAAGGCAACCAAGCCAGAAGCATCATTCAAGAGTCCTTCACCCTTAAGAATATTGGACACGCGCTTAGGAAAGCTAAAACGCTCCGAAAGAGAGGCAAAAGCCACCAAGTCCGTCGGACCAAGGGCCGCCCCAACAGCCAAGCAAGCCGCCAAGGGAAGACTGAGCCAAAGAAGATGGGCCAAACCACCCAAACTCAAGGTCGAGATAAAAATCACTGGAAATATGAGATAAACAATGATTCGCCAGTGTTTTAAAATAGCCGTAATATCTGCTTCCTCCGACTCTCGGAAAAGCAAGGGCCCGATAACCAGGGCCAAAAACAACTCCGTATTGAGGTGAAAGTCAGTATTGGATAAAAAGAGACCAATTACAATTCCCAAAAGAATTTGCACCAAAGGGAGAGGCAAAAAGGGAAGGAGTTTATTGGTTGTACTTGAGACAATTAAAACCAGTAAAAATAGGATTAGGTAAATCAGTAATTCCACGCACGTCCTCCTTAATCTTTTTTACAACAAGATTCAAATATCTCCTTCTGCTCTTTGATTTTTTGGTCAATCTTGGAACAGTCTTTGTGCTCAATTTTTCTCTGGCACCGTTCCATTTCAAGAGCAACTAATTTTTTCTTGATTTTAAGCATTTTTTTGCTCATATGCGCTTGGTCTAACACACCTACTGCTCGTTCGTGGTGGGTTGATTCAACAAAATTCTGGCGCATGGCATCCAGCTTTTCACGTAGGTATTGTTTATCCATGTCTATATCTCTCTAATTTTTCAATCATCACTAAAAATGGCGGGTTGTTGACTTGGTTTAAAGTTCTGTAAATGGCAGCTGTGTACTCTTGTTGGTTCAACTGACTAACAAAATCCAAGACAGCATCCCTCTCGAGGTCGCCTCCTTCATGACCATAATAGATCATAATGGCAATCCGCCCACCTTTGACAAGTATATGACACAGCTTTTCTAATGCTTCAATCGTTGTCTGAGGTCTGGTGATGACAGACTTATCAGCTGACGGCAGATAGCCAAGATTAAAAATCCCTGCCTTGGCTTCTGTTACAAACTGGTCCAGTGTCTCATGACCTTGCAAGGTTAACTGGGCATTTGTCAGGCCAGCTTGGTTCAAACGCTCTTGCGTCTTTTCCAAGGCTTGCTCCTGAATATCAAAGGCATAGACTTGCTTAGCTAGCTTGGCTAAAAAAAGCGTGTCATGACCATTTCCCATAGTCGCATCCACTACGATATCCTCTTTTGTCACTACCTCAGCCAAAAAATCATGTGCCATCTCAAGTGGTCTTTTCATTTTCAAACTCCTGTTTTGCAGCCTTGCATCCTTGAACGCTTCCACGACGTCGCATCTCCATCTCAATACTGTTGAGGACTTCCCATTTATTGAGGCTCCACATAGGACCAATCAGCATATCCCTAGGTGCATCTCCTGTGATTCGATGGATGACGATATGCTTGGGAATGATTTCCAGTTGGTCACAGATGACCTTAACATATTCGTCCTGGCTCATCAACTGCAAACGTCCTTCGTGATAATCTCGTTGCATACGTGTATTGGTCATTAGGTGAAGTAAATGCAGTTTAATTCCTTGAATATCATTATCGGTGACACAGCGGCGGACATTTTCAATCATCATATCATGGGTTTCACCAGGCAAGCCATTGATAAGATGGGAAACAATCTCAATCTTGGGATACTTTCTCAAACGCTTGACCGTTTCCACGTATAATTCATAAGAGTGGGCGCGGTTAATCAGGTCAGAGGTTGCTTCATAAGTGGTCTGCAAGCCCAATTCTACCGTCACATGCATGCGTTCCGATAACTCAGCCAAATATTCAATGGTTTCATCTGGTAAACAGTCTGGCCGCGTTCCAATATTGATTCCTACTACACCTGGCTCATTGATAGCCTGCTCATAGCGCTCTCGGATGACTTCCACCTTTTCATGGGTGTTGGTAAAATTTTGAAAATAAACCAGATACTTCTGAACATCAGGCCACTTACGGTGCATAAAGTCAATTTCCTTATAAAATTGCTCACGGATAGGCGCGTCCGGTGCTACGATAGCATCTCCAGAACCTGAAACCGTACAAAAAGTACAGCCTCCATGAGCCACAGTTCCATCACGATTGGGACAGTCAAATCCCGCATCAATAGGGACTTTAAAGGTCTTTTCTCCAAAGAGTTTTCGATAATAATCATTCAAGGTGTTATAAGATTTCATAACTTTCATTATAACAAAAAACAACCACAATCTCAAAAGCCTGACTTTCCTATAAATTCCTCTGTTTCTCATTTCCATTAGCGATTTTTTATGATACAATATGGATATGATTTTAATGAAATTAGCATCTATTTTATTATTGATACTGACCTTAGTAGTCTGCATTATCATAACCAAACTTTTTAGATTAAAAAAACTAGGACGAAACTTTGCGGATTTGGCTTTTCCAGTCTTGGTATTTGAGTATTACTTGATTACAGCTAAAACCTTTACCCATAATTTCCTCCCTAGACTAGGCCTAGCCCTCTCACTCCTAGCCATTATTCTCGTTTTTTTCTTCCTTTTGAAAAAACGTAGCTTTTACTATCCTAAATTCATCAAATTTTTCTGGCGTGCAGGATTCTTATTAACCCTTGTCATGTATATCGAGATGATTGTTGAATTGTTCTTAATGAAATAATCGAATCCCTAAACATTTTCTAGGGATTTTTGCTTTCTCTACAAAATAGGATAGACAATAACACTATACAATTTTATACAAAGAAAATCCCTTAGAAACTTATATTCCAAGGGATTTATCTTCTATCTAAGACAAGAGCTTCTCGCTAGTCTTTAATGATAAAGAAGGTATCAAAATTTCTAATCTTCTTTTTTAACTTTAGTGGCTACTAATCCTGCACTCAAACCGAGAAGAGCTAAGCCTGTTGCTACTGCTGCTTGACTTGCCGCACTTCCTGTATTTGGTAACTGCGCTTTGTTAATTTGACTAGATTCACTTGAAGCGATTGGTTTTTTAGCTTCTTGAGCTACTGGTTTGGTTGTTTCGCCAGCTGTACCGACTTCTACGATGCGATCTTGAGCCATAACTTTATCATAGCTATCCTTTTCAGTTCGCTTACCATTTTCAACCTCAATCAAGTGAACACGGACTCCTTGTCTTCCTTCTTGGAGGACTCGAGTTTGACCTACTGGAAGTTTATCGTTCTTTTGTTCCTGAACTTTGAAATCGATTGTTTCTTCTTCAATTACAAGTTCTGGTCTGTTAAGCACAAGATTCTTAACTTCGTCTTCTGGAAGAGAGGTGCCTGGTTGCGTTCCAACTTCTAGGATACGATCTTGAGCAACAACTTTATCATAAGTTTCTTTAAGTTGGCGTTTTCCGTTTTCCACTTCGATCAAGCGAACACGGACTCCTTGTTTTCCTTCTTGAAGAACACGGGTTTCACCTAGATACAACTTATCAGACTTACGTTCCTGAACCTTGAAATCGATTGTTTCTTCTTCTAAGATAAGCTCTGGGCGATTCAGAACAAGATTTTTCACTTCGTCTTCTGGAAGAGAGGTGCCTGGTTTGGTTCCAACTTCCACGATACGATCTTCTGCAGCGACTTTATCGTAAGTTTCTTTAAGCTGACGTTTTCCATTTTCCACTTCAATCAAGTGAACACGGACGCCTTGTTTTCCTTCTTGGAGGACACGGGTTTCACCTAGATACAACTTATCAGACTTACGCTCCTGAACCTTGAAGTCAATGGTTTCTTCTTCGATTACAAGTTCTGGGCGATTCAGAACAAGATTTTTCACTTCGTCTTCTGGAAGGGCGGTGCCTGGTTTCGTTCCAACCAAGACGATGCGGTCTGTCGGTGCCTCTACCACTTCATGGAGTTTTTCTGCCTTACTTCCATCAGAATTAATTGCTGTAAAGATACGTTCCTTACCAACTTTTCCTTCTTGTTCTACACGAGTCTCACCTAGATAAAGTGTTGAATCTTTTTTCTCAACTGTCTTGTAGGCCAAATCGTTTTCAACAAATTCAAGTTTTGGAAGTTCCTCCTGTACAGCAGCAACTGTCTTCTCAGAAACTGGTTTTTCCTTAGTCAACTGGATACGGTATTCCTTAACTTGTTTTCCACTTTCTGAAACGAGGCGAACAAGTACTGGAAGGCTGTCTTCTCCACTATCTACAACTGTTGAAGCTACTTGATTGGTTTCTTCAACTGAGACTTTTGGACGTTGACCTTTATAGGTAATTTGATAATCTTGACGATTTTCAGCGAAATCAGCAAGTTCTTTTCCATCTACAAGAATCTTCGATTGAGTACTTTCTTGAGGCAATTCGCTTGGTGCAAGGAAGGTCATCTCAATCATCGCAACACCGCTCTTATCTGCTTTACGCTCCATACGCCATCTCATGGCTTTAGCTTTGACAGCTTTAAATGTTACGTTGATTTCATCACCAGCTGCAATGTCTTTATCCACACGATAAGGAACAGCTTCCCAATTTTCTGGATTGTTAAATGGATGGCCTGATTCGTATGCTTGGTAGTTTGAATAGTAGGTCGGCACTTCAAAGTCTGGGCCAATATAACGTTCCAAAACAAGTTTAGATGGTGCATCTGTACCACTATCTGCAAAGAAGTGAAGTTTGGCTTGCGCAACAGTCCGCTCTACAATCTTACCATTTTCACGGAAGATGACGCCTGCTGATACTTCTGGATTGGTAGACGGTCTTGCAGACCAGTTTGTCCAACGACGATTTTCAGAGTGATCTCTATCATTGATATAGTCTACACGGTCATGAGAACTGTCGTCAATATCATTAGTTGCTGAAGCAAAGGCCTGGTTACTGTTTTCATCATAGTTAGGGTTATCTGAAAGAGCCTCACCAAGTTTATCTGTCACTCGTACAGTGAACTCTGCAGTAAGATTGCTACCAAGGACACGACCTCGAACAGTAAATTGACCTGCTTTTGTCAGATTTTCTGCTGGAACTTCTTCCCATTCAACTGTCAGGTCTTTTGTTTCGTAACCGTCTTTACCTGTGAAGTAAACAGGAACCTTAGTTGGCAATTCAAGTGCTTGACCTAGTTGCAACAAGCGAGCTTGTTTAACCGCAGCAACTGGTTTACGAGAAAGCAAGTCTTTATCCTTAGTGAAGTGCAGACGGTATTCTCCTAATATGTCGCCATTTTCAGCTTTCGCGATGACACGAACTGGCTCACCTTCACGAACGCTTGGAACGACGGTAGCGAGACCATTGTTGCTGACACTTGCTGTTACTGCGGGAACTTTTCCATCTACAGACTCAAGGTAGTAGTCTGTCAAATCAGGGTTGAAGTTTGCTAAGTCTTTGCCGTCAACTTGGATTCTTGTTTGTCCTTGTTTGGCTGCCGCAACTTGTTTCGCAAAGATTTGTACTTCTGTAATAGACGTTCCAAGTTTGTTGTCTGCTCTCACCATACGAATACGGACAGCATAGGTTTCAACTTTATCAAAGCTAAAGTGGTTCATTTCTCCAGCCTTGAGTTGTTCTGGAGCTTTGAGATTGCTTACCTCTTTCCAGTTTGCAGGATCGTTAAATACATGGTCTTCATTGGCTACAAAGCTAGGGTTTTTAGGAGCTGTTGGAACAGTCTTACCAACATAATACTCTATCACATAAGACTTCGGTGCACCAACTCCATGGTCTTCGTGGAATCCGACACTTAGATTATCAACGGAGCGTTTGCTCAAGATACCGGAATCTCCAAACAGAACACCGACTGAAGCTTCTGGATTACTACGATTCCAGTTTGTCCAACGATTGGCTGGTCGGTCATTAAAGGAAATCAATTTATCGTTGACATTTGAAACAGGGTCGGTTGGATTTGAATCTGAAGCAAAGGCAAGTGGCAATTCTGAACCGGTCCATTGGTCAGAAATGTTTGCACCTTGCTCAGTTTGAGCAGATACGCGAACATGAAGTTTAGTTGTTAATTGAGTACCTTCTAAGCGACCATTAACTGTAAAGACACCTTCCTTAGCGTATTGCTCTGGACGAATCGCATCCCATGCAACTTTAGCTGATGAAACGTGACCATTTGAATCATATGTACGAACGCTTTCTGGTAATTGTGGTGCTTCTGCGATTGGAGTTGTCACACTGACTTCTTCAACTGAAACGATGCCTTCTACAGATACTTTAGCACGCGCTTCCAGGTCAGTTCCTTCAACTTTACCTAACACTTCAAAGCTTTGATAGTGGTCTAGTTTTTCTTTCGGAATAGCTTGCCAAGTGACTTTGTGAGCTTTAGGGAAACCTTTGTCATACTCAACCGTTACTGTTGACGGAAGAGTAGGTTCTTGGTGTAAATCTGTCACTACATTTACAGGACGGATGGATTGCGCAATCTTCTTCTCAGTATTTGCTTGTATAGTGAGATTGATTTGACCTGTAGCACCCTCATATTCAGCTTTCAGAGTAAGTGCTCCTGGTTTATGCAACTCAAGCATTCCTTTTCGGACTGCAACTTCCCCTTCACCGCTTGTAGAGAAGCTCACCTTATCAGCTGGTAATACAGCTTGCGTTCCATCTTGATAGTGAGCTCGAACCGACAAGTTGACTGTTTGGTCTTCTTTGAGACCGTCAGCTTGCTCAACTTGTAAGCTCAAGTGGTCAATTTTCGGTGCTTCTTCAAGGAATTGAATTGCATAGGTTTGAAGAGGGCCACCATCTTTAGACTGAACAAAGATGCTTGCACGCATGCCGTTTGCTGCGCTTGCTTGAAGAACTGTAACATCAGCATTTTCAGCACTTGCTGTGACTTCTGGCAATTGGGCACCATAAGCAAGAGTGCGGTATTGCATCGGTTGTTGACTAGTAAGCCCTGTTACTGCCTCACCACCAACAGTAACAGTTGGCACTACAGGTGCTACAGCTTTTCCTTCTTCTACCACAAGGGTTGCATGAATAGTTTCTCCAGCTAACTGACCAGTCATTTGAATACGTGATCCAGCTACTGAAAGTTTGGCTTTATCTGCTTCCGCAATCTCCCAGCTATCTACTTCGTACTCTTGTACACTTCCATCGGTTACAAGTATTGACACATATTTATCTACAGTATTCAAGTTTGCTCCTGGAGCAACACGTTTAACTGTTGGTAATTCTTTCGCAATTGCTAGAACATCGACACGAGCCTCTACCTCACGTCCATTTGCTGTACCTTTAGCAGTCACAACTCCTGCTTGACTAACATCGACTTGAGACCAAGTTACTGGAAGTTTTTCACGACTACCATCGCTGTATACAAAACCTACTGTTTTCGGCATTTTTGGTTCTTTACCGATTAATGTACGAACTCTTGCTACTTCTGTACCCAAAACAGTCTTCTCTTGTCCTTCTTTTTTACCAGTAAAGACAGTTACTTGACTAGATTTCAAGAGATCTGAATGGGCTGTCAGTGTGAATTTACCTGCTTGTTCAGTTGATTTGACAATGGCAACACCTTTACCATTAAATGCTTTACGAATCCAAGAACCATCTGCTTGCGCCTTATAGCGTTCACGGCTGGCTTGTTCCCCGTTATCGACACCGACAAGTTGGCCTTGTCCGTGCAATTGGAAGCGAACCAGATTATTGGCAGTTGGTACTACATTCCCTTGGCTGTCAACAATTTCATAGTAGATATATGTCAAGTCTTTTCCATCTGCTGCGATTGCATGATCTTCCTTGATAAGACGAACAGCCGCTGGCTTACCAGCAGTCGTAATCTTGTCACGTGCAATTTCTTTACCAGCTTCATCACGAGCAATTGCTTCCAAGGTACCTGGTTGATAAGCAACTTTCCATTCAAGATAAAGTTCATTAGCATTAACACCTTCTTGGTAAGTGCGTCCATCGCTAGTTTGTTTTTTGTTGAAAGTCTTCAGACCAAGAGATTTTCCATTCAAGAACAATTCTACACTTGCAGCATTAGAATAAGCACGTACAGGGATTTTATTTTCCGCGTCTGCTACATTGTCTATCAACTCTTTGTTTTCCCAGTTCCAGTGAGGAAGAAGGTGAACCATTGGTTTTTTCTTTGCAGAAACCCATTGACTTTGGTAAAGATAAAAGTCGTTTTTTGGAATACCTGCAGTATCTACGATACCAAAATAAGAGCTTTTAACCGGCGTGTTGTTTTGGTTGTGCCATGGAGTTGGTTCACCGATATAGTCCGTACCTGTCCAAATGAATTGACCAGCATAGCCAGCATTGTCACGGTCAAATGTCCATGAAGCAGTTGCCGTTTTACCCCAACCAACACGGTCATTTCCATAATCTGACTGTTCATAGTTACGCCATGACTGATTACTTTGTACCCACTCACGCTCTGGGTGGAAGTAACTTCCTCTTGTACGCGTTGCTGAAGATGTTTCTGATCCATAAATCAACCATTTTGGATGCTTAGCTCTAAGGGCTTTGTAATTATCTTCAGAGTAGTTGAATCCAACAGCATCGAGTTCATCAGCAATTTTTTCATGCCCACCGCTACCATTACCGAAACGGAACTTATCTGCTCCCATGGTAACATAACGAGTCTTATCAACATCCTTGATAACTTTAACTAGACGTTTAACAGTCGCTAGAGAATGGGGATCCCCATTTGCTTCACCGATTTCATTTCCGATTGACCACATAAAAACAGCAGGATTATTTTTGTCTCTCTCTACCATAGTACGTAGATCGTAGTCGGACCATTTTTCACCTTTTTTAGCCTCAGGATGGGTAGCATCTTTTTCAAAGAAACGTCCATAGTCATAAGGTTTCTTTCCGCCATACCAAGTATCAAAGGCCTCTTCTTGAACAAGTAAGCCAAGTTCAGCTGCAATCTGTAAAGTCTGAGGACTTGCTGGGTTGTGAGTCGTACGAATCGAATTCACTCCCATTTCCTTCATCTGTTTCAGTCTACGGTACTCAGCCTTGTAGTTTTCTTCTGCTCCAAGCGCTCCGTGGTCATGGTGCAAGGAAACTCCATGGAATTTAATGCGTTCACCATTCAAAGAGAAGCCCTCATTTGGAGTCCAGTTATAATATCGGTAACCAAACAGATCTTTCTTAGCATCAACTAATTGACCGTCCCGGTAAACACGTGTAACTAATTCGTACAAGGCCGGTTTGTCATTTAAAACTGTCCAGAGTTTTGGTCTTTCAACTTCTAAAATCGCATCAAGACTAGTTACTTCATGTGCTTTCAAGGTACGGCTCTCTGTACGTACTAGACTTGTCACAGCCTGACCACCTCGTTCAACGATTTGATATTCTGCTACAAGTTGATGGTCTTTGTCGTCCGTATTGACAATTTTACTAGTCACATGAGTTTCAACCTTGCCGTGTTGCTGTTGTTCAAGTTTTGGCGTTAAGATGGTTGTCCCATTTTTCTCAACATGCACCTTATCTGTCACTTGTAAAGTCACATCACGGTAAATACCGCTACCTGAATACCAACGGCTACTTGGCTGTTTGTTGACTGCATGAACAGCAATTACATTCTCACGTCCATCTTTGTTCAAATAGTTAGTGATATCATATGAAAATTGATTATAACCATTTGGGTAATGACCTACTAACTGACCATTGACATAAACTTGAGAATCCATGTAGACGCCATCAAAAGTGAGGCGAACATTTTTCTTGAGATCTTTTTCATCTAGTTTGAAAGTCTTGCGATACCAAGCTTCCCCACCGTTAAGCTGTCCACCTTCATTTTGTGCAGGAGATTCATGATCGAAATCATTAAAGATACTCCAGTCATGCGGTAAATCTAATTTTTTCCACGTAGATACATCTGCATCCGGTTTAATGGCTTCTTTAGAATTCGCATTGAGTTTAAAGTGCCAATTTTGGTTAAAATTCACTTTTCTGTCTTCAATCATTTGATTGACTTCTTCATTTGTCACAGCTTTAACATCTTCCTTGAGCGGTTTTTCTTGACTTGAAGCTTGAGATTCTATCTTTGGAGCTTTTTCTTCCGGTTTAGCAGACACTTTTTCCTCTTTTGGAGTTACGGCTTCATCTTCTTTCTTCTCAGATGCAATAGCCTCAGTGGCACTAGGTTGTGTTTGTGCTGTACTTTCAACTACATTTTTAGTTTCCAAAGCTTGATCAACCTTTTCTTCTACTATCGGTTTTTCCTCTTTAGATTTCTCAGCAGTATGAGTAATAGGTGCTTCATCCGCATAAACTACAGATTCTCCAGCTATATTTCCACCTAATAGAACTGCACAAGTCCCAATCATTACTGAGCAAGCTCCCACAGCAAACTTACGAATGCTATAGACTCTTTTACGATTCCAATGGCTTTTTTCCATAAAATCCTCCTTTTAGTAATCGCTTTCATTTTTGTGTAAGCGCATAACTTTTAATAGTCTTTTACCCTTATTTTATTAAATAATATAGGTATTTTCAATACTTTAGCATATAAAATAATATTTTTGATAGTTTTTTCTAAAATTTGTAGAAGAATTAAAAAACTGAATGTAGTTTTAAAAGAAAAAACACTTATTAACCTTTAAATTAAAAGAAGTAAAAAAGTCCCTTTAAAAGGAACTTCTTCTATTTATAATTAAAAGTTTCCCCTGCCAGCTTATCAGCTAGCTTTGGAAAGAGAGTATAAAACTTATGGGCTAGGTTCAACAAAACAGGAAGATTAAGTTCTCGTTTGTTTTTTCCTATAATCTTGACAATCTTTTTAGCCACTGCATCTGGTTTCAATAGGAAGCGTTCAACCGACTTGAGATAGGTGCCATCTGGGTCGGCTTGGTCGAAAAATCCTGTTCGGATTGGTCCTGGATTGACTGTTGTCACATAGACTCCATATGGCATAAGTTCGAGGCGTAAGGCATTTGAAAAACCAATGGCCGCAAACTTGGTAGCAGAGTAGAGACTAGACTTACCAGTAGCGATCAAACCTGC
The DNA here is from genome assembly GCF_003942765.1 of Streptococcus mitis. Lineage (GTDB taxonomy): Bacteria > Bacillota > Bacilli > Lactobacillales > Streptococcaceae > Streptococcus > Streptococcus mitis_BE. The sequence goes on along the minus strand of NZ_RJNW01000003.1, from coordinate 62,944 downwards.
CATGCTAACAATATTGATGATATGGCCTTTTCGACTTTCCTTCATTCGAGCCGCAAGGCGACGAGACAGATTCATTAGGGCAAAGGTATTGACCTCGAACATCTGGTGAATATCTTGGTCAGAAATCTGGTCAAATTCCTCCAAAATCCCATAACCAGCGTTATTAATCAAGACATCAATCTTGCCATAGCGGAGATAGAGGTCTGCTAGCAGAGTTTCTAAGGCTGAGTCATCGGTAATATCGATTTCAACCAATTCTGCTTGTGGATGGTTTCCATAGAGTTGGGCTAATTTTTCCTTATTTCTACCAAGCAAGATGAGTTGGTCATTTTGCAAGAGTTTAACCATTTCTTGGGCTAGGCCACCGCTAGCTCCGGTAATGAGAATAGTAGGCATACTTATCCTTTCTCAATCTTTTAGATTTCCACTTCTTCCAAGTCTTTGACGACATGGACATTTTCAAAAACACTAGCCGCATCTTTCTTGAGCTTGCTGATATCTTTTGAGAGGAAACGAGCACTGATATGGTTGAGCAAGAGGCGTTTGGCTCCTGCTTCTACCGCTACTTGTGCAGCTTGCATGTTAGTAGAGTGGCCATGGTTACGAGCAATTTTTTCATCACCCTTGCCATAAGTCGATTCATGGACTAGGACATCGGCATTGACAGCCAGACGCACACTAGCATTGGTTTTTCGGGTGTCACCAAGAATGGTAATAATCTTACCTGGACGTGGCGCTGAGATATAGTCTGCTGCCTTGATTTCAGTTCCATCTTCTAAAACAACGTCCTGACCGTTTTTGATTTTTCCAAAAAGTGGGCCAAATGGGACACCAGCTGCCTTGAGTTTTTCAGCATCCAGCGTTCCTTCTAGGTCCTTTTGCATGACACGATAACCAACACAGAAAATAGTGTGGTCCAACTCCTCTGCATACACAATGAATTTATCTGTCTCAAGGATTTTCCCAAGGGAATCTTGGTCAAACTCATGGAAATGAATGCGGTAGGGCAGACGAGAACCTGACACACGAAGACTGGTTAAGACAAATGACTTGATTCCTTGCGGTCCATAGATTTCCAAATCTGTCTGCTCTTCATTGGCCTGAAAGGCTCGACTAGAAAGGAAACCTGGTAAGCCAAAAATGTGGTCTCCATGCAGATGAGTGATAAAAATTTTGCTGACCTTACGTGGTCTAATTGTGGTTTCAAGAATGCGATTTTGCGTTCCTTCCCCACAGTCAAAAAGCCAGACTTCATTTATCTCATCCAAGAGTTTGAGGGCCAGACTTGAAACGTTGCGGGCTTTAGAGGGCTGACCAGCCCCCGTTCCTAAAAATTGAATATCCATTCGATACTTTCTAATTAATCAAAATATAACATGGCTGTGCGGTTTTCCGATCGGAAATAGCGCTTACCAGAAAAAGCTGTAACTTCTTGTAATAACTCCTCTTGGCTGTAACCTTTAAGACGTTTGCGACCATCAGCCAAGCTTTCCAAATCAGTCAAATCTGTTAGATTCTCCACGCTGACAACTTCCTCATCTCCGACAGGCTTCATGTAAATCTTGCCAGACTCTTCAAAGACCAGTTGATGGGGGAAAATTTGCGCAATTTCAAAGAGCAAGTCATCTGAAATAACCTCTTTATTTTCAGAGAAAATTCGACCCAGACCCTCACTCTCATAACAAAAACCAAAGGATTTTCCAGATAGGTTAAGACGAATAAAGGGTTTGCTTTCTTCAGTGAAACTTGGCTCAGTATTGTAAAGATTCAGTTCCTGACTGAGTTCCGCAAAATAATCCGTCGCAGCCTCAGGACTTTTTTTCTGGTAGAGTTCTGCAAAGTAAGCATTGAGCACGCTGGGCGGAGGTGTGATAAGTGCCAACTGCTCCTGCTCTGTCTTTCCAGCTAGAAGCTGATCTAGATAGACCTTGTCTAGACTTGTATAGCCTCCATATTTTAGAGCCAAAGTTTTGATATCAGTCATAAAATTCTTCTAACCTCCATTTGTTTTTCTCAGAAATGTAGCCTGTAATCACTTCGCAGTCCTCCAGATAATCACGTTCTTCCAGAATCGCAACACTTTCTAAATCATGAATCTTGTAGGACTTTGAAAAAGGCACGCGCAGGGTAAAAGATTCAAAAATATCCTTGATTTTCTCTAAAAACAAAGCCTGCAAGTTCTCGCGACTATCCTCAGACTTGGCAGAAATGAGGGCATAAGGAGTTTGGGTCGGCGTAAAATCTTCGACCAAATCCGCTTTATTATAAAGGGTCAGGCGAGGAATGTCCTCCATGTCCAAGTCTTTCATAATGGAAAGGACTGTTTTTTCATGCTCCTCATGGTAAGGATTGCTGGCATCGATAACATGAACCAGAAGGTCCACATGCTTGCTTTCTTCCAAGGTTGACTTGAAACTAGACACCAACTCTGTCGGCAAATCTTGGATAAATCCAACGGTATCTGTCAAAGTTACTTGGAGATTGCCTCCCAGATGGATACTCTTAGTCGTCGCATCTAGAGTTGCAAAAAGCTCGTCTGCTTCATACTGTGTCTTACTGGTCAAAGTGTTCATGATAGTTGACTTCCCAGCATTGGTATAACCAATCAAACCAATCTTAAAGGTGCTTGACTCCAAACGTTTTTCTCTGACTGTCGCCCTATTTTTCTCAACGACTTTAAGCTGACGCTCGATATCTGTGATCTGATTGCGAACGCTACGACGGTTCAGCTCCAACTGGCTTTCACCAGGTCCACGGGAACCAATTCCCCCTGCCTGACGACTGAGCATAATTCCCTGACCAACCAAGCGAGGCAAGAGATATTTGAGCTGAGCTAGGTGAACTTGGAGCTTTCCTTCATGGCTTCGAGCCCGCATGGCAAAGATATCCAAAATCAACTGCATACGGTCAATGACCTTGACACCCAGAACTTCCTCTAGATTGACATTCTGCCGTGGAGTCAAGCGGTTATTGACGATGACAGTGGTAATTTCTTCTGCATCTACCATAAGCGCAATCTCTTCTAACTTACCAGAGCCGACGAAGGTCTTGGAATCATATTTTTCACGTTTTTGTCTGTAGCTATCTACAACGACTGCCCCAGCTGTCTTGGCTAGACTGGCCAATTCTTCCATAGAGAGATCAAAATTGTCCATGCCCTGCAATTCCACACCAATGAGCAGGACCCGCTCCTCTTTTTTCTCCGTTTCAATCATCTAAAAACTCCTCTATCTGGCTTAAAATGCGGTCTTTTACACCAGCTTCTCCAATCTGATAAAAGGTGACCTGCATGCGATTACGGAACCAGGTCAACTGACGCTTGGCAAAACGGCGGGTCGCCTGTTTGAGACTCTCACTGGCTTCCTCCAAGGTCTGCTCTCCACGGAAATACGGAAAGAGTTCCTTATAGCCAATTCCTTTAGCAGCCTGCACATCTGGATAGTGGTCAAACAACCGCTTGGCCTCATCCAAAAGCCCAGCCTCAAACATCAAGTCCACGCGGTGATTGATACGTTCATATAATTGACTGCGTTCATCATCCAAGCAGATAATCAGTGGTTCATACAAGGTCTCTTGATTTTCCAAATCCTGACCAAAATGGGCAATTTCCAAGGCACGCATAGCACGACGACGATTAAACTGGGGAATTTCAAGACCTGCTTGCTCTACCAGATGGGCTAACTCCTCATCTGTATAGGGCTCCAAGCTAGCTCGATAGGTCAAAATCTCTTCATGGGGAGTCTCTCCACCAAGATGATATCCTTCTAGTAGACTCTGTATGTAAAGTCCTGTTCCACCAGCGATAATGGCAAGCTCGCCACGGCTGTCAATATCCTCAATAGCCAGCTTAGCTTCTGAAACAAAATCAAAAGCCGAGTAAGACTCGGTTACCTCTCTAACATCAATCAAATGATGGGGAACAGCCGCTTGCTCCTCTGGGCTAGCCTTGGCCGTCCCAATATCAAGTCCTCGATAGACTTGCTGGCTATCTCCACTAACCACTTCGCCATTAAAACGCTTGGCTACTTCAATAGCAAGAGCTGTCTTTCCAACTGCAGTCGGTCCAACAATCACAATTATTTTTGTTTTCATCTTTTTTCCTTGAAAAATTCCCATTTTTTCGTTACTATTATTATAACACAAAAAGGTCAGTCAGAAAAATGTGACCTCTTAAGGGGGCTGGCTGATTAAGAAGATAAAGGAGGAAGACTCATGGCTAAAGGATTCGCTAAAGGTCTTGTAACAGGTGTCGCAGGAACTGTCGCTGCAGTCGCAGGTGCAGTATACGCATTTAAAAAGAAAGTAATCGAACCAGAAGAGCAAAAAGCAGCTTTCATCGAAGAAAACCGTAAAAAAGCAGCTCGTCGCCGCGTATCACGTTAAGAAACAAAAGAAGTTGGGATTTATTGTCTCAACTTCTTTTTTCTATTCTTTTAAATAGCTAGGTCAAACTTCAACTGTGGCTTGACAGGGTCATAATCCACCAACTCAAAATCTTCTGCTTTGATATCAAAGAAACTAGTCCCATCAGGAACATTTAAAACCAAGCATGGTTGGCAGTTTGACGGCTCACGACGAAGCAATTCCTCTGCTTGTTCAAATTGATTATCATAGATATGGAGGTTGTTGATAAAGTAGAAGAACTTCCCAACCTTCCAGCCAAAATGCTTGGCAATCATCATTTGAAGAGCCACGTACTGCATAGCGTTGATATGGTGGGCCACTAGCATGTCGTTAGAACGCTGGGTCAAGGTCGCATCCAGATAGATTTCTCCATCTACACGGCGGACATCAAACATGGTCTGAAAGGCGCAGGGGAGCAGCCCATCTGTCTCCTCAAAAGCTTGATAATCCCAGAGAGAGATAATATTGCGGCGGTTCCAAGGGTTGACTTCCAACTGCTTGAGAAGCTTATTGATGATGTCGTGTTTCTTAACGACCGCCCCGTAACGCTCACCAATAGTTCCCGTATCTCCCACTTCCCAGTCATTCCAGTAGTGAACATTGTACTTGTCATTAAGCACGTCTAGGCTATTTGACTGGTCTTGGTAAATCCAGAGCACTTCCTTGATTGCGGATTTGATGGCAATAGGACGCAAGGTTGTGATGGGGAATTCCCCCTTTGCCAAGTCATACTCGGCAAAGGCACCAGTTACATACTTGGAGTTGGCAACTGTCCCATCCTTGTACTTGGGACGGGCCTGTTCAGAAAAGACACCATCTTTGAGGATTCGTTCAATATTCTCTTTAAAAATTGTATCTGCTTTTGTCATTTACTCTCACCTCATTTATTGTCCTAACTAGTATAGCATAAAAAAAGCTTTTCTACATGCTCAGATAATTAATAGCTTTCTTGTATTTTTCAAATCGTTCCAGATCCTTTTCAGTAATTGTAGCTAGTCTAGATAAATCTGAATTATGTTTCAAATCTGCTAATTTGACACAACGTGCTATAGGATTCGATTTAACAAGTTCCAAATATTGTTGATAATCTTGTCCCTTTTTCTTGGTAAGTACCTGCACTGCAGTAACAACAGCCTCTGGTAAACCAGCCAATATTAGTTCTTCTGCTGTATAAGGGCTATCTTCAAGAACATCGTGCAATAGAGCGACTGCCTTTTCTTCTTGCGTATCGACCAGACTTGCTACAAAAAGAGGGTGTTTGATATAAACTACTCCAGCCTTATCATATTGTCCCTCATGTGCTTTTTTTGCAATGGACAAAGCCAATTCAAACATGGATTGTTCTGACTCATTCATTTAAAATCTCCTTTCTAAAATCAAAAAGTTAAGAGTTATATGTACAATTATGATCTTGAAAAAGAGCCTGATGAATCACCAAGCTCTGCCATTTTTATTTTATTGCAATACAAGTGATGCTGCTCCAATAACTCCAGCGTCATTTCCTAGAGTTGCAAGAGCCAATTTTGTTGTTGTGCGTACTTGTGGGAAGGTATTTTCGTCGTAAACCTTTTGAACACCTTGTAGAAGGAATTCCCCTGCAGCTGACACACCACCACCGATGACGATTGTTGATGGGTTGAGGATTGAACCGATGTTGGCACAAGCGATTCCCAAGTAACGTGAGAAGTTACGGTAAACAATCAAAGCAAGGTCGTCTCCTTCTTTTGCAAGGTCAAAGACAGTCTTAGCAGTTACTTCTTCTCCGTTATCAATCAAGCGTTTCAAGGCTGCATCGCCTTCGTATTCATCCGCATAACGACGAGTCAAGTTGACAATCCCTGTTGCTGAAGCGACTGTCTCAAGGCAACCTTTCTTACCACAAGTACATGCGATTGGTTGGTCAAAATCAACAGTGATGTGGCCAAGCTCACCTGCTGCACCAGCAACACCGTGAAGCAATTTGCCTTCTGCGACGATACCGCCACCAACACCAGTACCAAGTGTCATAAAGACAACATCTGGTTGGTTATCACCAGCACCCATCCAACGCTCACCAAGAGCAGCCACGTTAGCATCGTTATCGATAAAGAATGGAATGCCCAAGGCTTTTTCAATTTTCTCTTTAATTGGTTGAAGGGTTTTCCAGTTCAAGTTGTAGGCACCAATAACAGTTCCTTTTTCACGGTCAACCACACCTGGTGACCCCATTCCAATACCTTGGAAGTCAGCTGCTGCCAATCCAAGCAAGTCCAAACGATGTTGAATAGACTCGATCATATCGTCTATAATATGACTTCCCTCATCCAAAATGTTAGTCTTGATAGACCATTTTTCTTGGATTTCTCCTGCTGTTGTCAAGATTGCAAATTTGATAGAAGTTCCACCAAGGTCAATCCCAATAATCTTTTGACTCATCATATTCTCCTTTTTCATTGTGTAGTAATTGAAAATGCTTACAGATATAGTATAACAAAATCGTTAGATTTGTGCAAAGCTTTGCATGAAAAAGTTACATCTAATAATTAATAACTATTTATCCCCTAGTTTTTGAATTGCATAATTAGCTTCTTCTTCTGTAAATTCTCCACCATAAGGCGAAACTAGCCATCTATGTATTTCCAATTTCGATATTTTATTATATTTTCTATAATCCCTTGCTTTAGCTAAGGCATTCGCCTTATAATCTGCTTGCAAATGATTGATAGCATATTGTGCAATGTCACTATTAAAACCTTCAAAAATTAACATCTCATAAATTCTTTTTTTTGACAAATGAGTCCTATTATAACCTTGTGCTTTCTTTAAAGCTGCTACATATTGATTTCCGTTTGCTGGTTTTGGTTGCCACACGCCATCGTTTCCTACATAATAACGACCACCATCTACCCATTTGTCCTTAGCCATTTTACCGTCTGATTCAACATAATAACGGCCGCCATCTACCCATTCATTCTTGGCTATCTTTCCATCCGATTTGAGATAATAACTTTCTACCCATTTGTTGCGAGCGTAGCTGCCTTCTGATGTTAGATAATAATAGGAACCATAGTTTTTATCATAAATCCAATTACTTTTAACCATCTTTCCGTCAGAATCAACATAATAACGACCACCATCTACCCATTCATTTTTGGCCATCTTACCATTTGATTTTAGATAGTAATTGCCTACCCATTTATTGCGGGCATAACTTCCTTCTCCTGTTAGATAATAGTATGAAGCGTAGTTTTTATCATAAATCCATTCATTCTTGGCCATCTTTCCATCTAATTTGAGGTAGTAATTTCCTACCCAAGTGTTACGAGCAAAACTTCCTTCTGATGTTAGATAAAAATATGAACTCGATTTCGTATCATAAAGCCATTCATTTTTAGCTCTCTTCCCGTCTGATTTGAGATAGTAATTACCGACCCAGGTGTTACGAGCATAGCTACCTTCTGCTGTTAAATAATAATGTGCAGAGTATTTCTTATCATAAATCCATTCGTTCTTGGCCATCTTACCATTTGATTTTAGATAATAATTACCGACCCAGGCATTTTGGACATAATTTCCCGATGCATTTAAATAGAAGTAGGCGTTAACCTTTTTATCAAAAATCCACTTATTAGTAACTTTAGCACCATTTTCATAGTACGAAGACCCTACCCAGCCAGACTGAACTTTAGATTTTGATTTATCCTGTTGAGGAGTTGTTTCTTTAGGTTTTTCAGTCGGTTTTGGTGCCGGCTTCGGCGCGGGTTTTGGTGCGGGTTTTGGTACTGGCTTCGGCGCAGGTTTTGGTGCGGGTTTTGTATTCTCTTTTACAATATTACCATTTTTAGACGCAGCCTTTTCTTGAGCAGATACTTTCTGAGATGAGAAAGGCAACATCCCCATTGTATCTGAAAGAGAAACAAGTGCAAGTGTAGTTGCTGCTAAACTTGTAACCAAAATTTTTTTTGATTTTCTCATAAAAATCTCCTTTTCTTATGATTTACACTTATAGTATATCATATACTTAATTTTTTTTACATTCAAATAATAACTATTTATGAAAGCCCTATTTTAAAATGAAGTGCAACACAAAAGACATGCTCATCTGATATACTAGAGTTGCGAAAAACAGTATAAAGGAAGATGAGCATGTCCACTAATTATCCTACCACAAATCAATCATACAAGCACTTATCTGAAGATGAGCGAGTAGAAATTGAAGCTTATTTAAACGTAGGACTCAAACCGGCTGAAATTGCTCATAGACTTGGGAGAAACCAACGGGACATAGCATAGATGCCTTTGTTCACACCTATAAACTCCACCCCCTTTTTGAAATTGGAAAATCCATTCTATCCTGGGTGGAAAGACAATAGGAGAACCTTCTATTTTGAACTTGGCTATAGTTCGCAAAAAAGCTGTTTGAGCTCACTCAAACAGCTTGAAAGATACTCTCTTAATCAGAGGAACAACTTTGTTGAACTTGACTTGATAATTGGTGTTAAAATAGTTATTTTAAATAATTAGTCGTCAAGATGTTGAATTGCATAATTAGCTTCTTCTTCTGTAAATTCTTCACCATAAGGCGAAACTAGTTGCTTATAAATTGCTGACTTCGATTCCTTAAACCATTTTCGAAATTTCTTTGCTTTAGCTAAGGCGTTTGATTTATAATCTGCATTCAAATGATCGATGGCATATTGTGCAGCATCACTTTGAAATTTTTCTCCATGTTTTGAAGTTAATTGCTTATATAAGCGTTTTTTAGACATATTTGCCCACGAGTTATAACTCTTTGCCTTTTCTAAAGCAGCAGAATATTCACTATTGGTTGATGATTGGGTTTCCCATAATCCATTAGCTCCTACATAGTAACGACCTCCATCAACCCATTCACTTTTAGCCATCTTACCGTTTGATTTAAGATAATAGTTCCCCACCCAAGTATTACGAGCGTAACTTCCTTCTGCTGTCAAATAGTAGTACGAAGCATAGTTCTTATCATAAATCCACTCATTCTTAGCCATCTTACCATTACCTTTAAGGTAGTATTTACCTACCCATTTACTATAGGCATAACTTCCGTCAGCGGTAATATAATAATAAGAACCATAGTTTTTATCGTAAACCCATTCACTTTTAGCCATCTTACCGTTTGATTTAAGATAGTAATTGCCTACCCAAGTATTACGAGCGTAGCTACCTTCTGATGTTAGATAGTAGTATGAACCATAGTTCTTATCATAAATCCACTCACTTTTAGCCATGTATCCGCCTGATTTAAGGTAATAGTTACCTACCCAAGCGTTTTGAACATAATTTCCTGATGCATTTAGATAGAAGTAGGAATTATATTTTTTATCAAAAATCCACTTGCTAGTGACTTTTTTACCATTTTGATAATAGGATGAACCTACCCAACCAGATTGAACTGTAGGTGTTGGTTTTTCTTGTTTTGGTGTTGAAGATACTAGACCAGCAAATTTTTCATCTTTGAGTCTAAAGACAGGCGATTCACCTCTGTATCTATGACGAAGTTTTGTCTGAGGATCGATATAAAAGGTAGCTTCATATGCTTCAAATTTATAGTCTCCATCAGGAATGGTTCCAAAGTAATTTGAAAAAGAATAGGTCTCACTCCTTGTTAAATCATAGGATCTCAATCTAACACTTGCACCAGTACTGTCTATTAAAACTTCTCCTGTTTTAGCATTAACAAGTCTCGTTCTTACAACAATATAATCTTGCTTATACTCATCGTTATCAACAAAATTTGGATTAATACTATCAGTTGAAAATTTGATAGAAACACCATTGTTGTTATCATATCCTACCAAACTTAAATCAACTTTATGGTCGACATTCCCAACTGCAATAATTCTATCAGCATGCACCGTTTGCGCTGAAAAAGGTAGAACTCCTTTTGTATCTACCAGAGAGACCAAACCTAATGTTGCAACTGCTAAGCTTGTCACTAAAACTGTTTTTGACTTCATCATCAAAAATCTCCTTTAAATTTTGATTGTTTACGGTTACATTATAACACAAATACGTATTAATATATACTAAAAGCTATTAATAGATAAAACTCATAATCCTATCACTTGCAACTCATACAAGCCTCTCACTGTATTACAGCCGTAAATAGCTTCTGCTCGGGCCAAGTCTTTTAAAGTCAAGACTTTCTCTTCTACCTGTCCTGTTTCCAGCAAGTGCTGACGGTAAATTCCTGGTAAGATTCCCAGTCGGATAGGCGGTGTGTAGAGTTTCTCATCGATTTTCAAAACCAAATTTCCTATAGAGGTTTCAAGAAGTTCTCCAGACTTATTGTGGTAAATCTTCTCTTGTTCCCCTAGGCTCAAGTGAGGTCGGTGGCTTGTTTTGAAGTAGGTAAAAGCTTGATTCAAATCCATTTCCTGCAGGCAAAGTTGAGCCCGGCAGAAGCTCGGACTAAGAGGTGTTAATACTTGGCGACTGAGTTCAATCTCTCCAGACTTGTTGAGACTGATTCGTAGACGATAATCTTGATTAGCATCACAAACTTGACACTCCACCTCTATCTTTTGTTTCAAGTTTTCTGAATCAAATGGAAAGGCAAAATACCGACTAGCTTTTCTCAGCCTTGCTATATGTTGATTCTCAAACAGCAAGCATTTCTGGCTAATTTTTCCAGTAGTAATCAGCTGAAAACGGGCTTGTTTACGATAGAGAACAGCTGCCTTTTGATGAACCTCGAGGTATTCAGATTCCCAAGTGCTATCCCAAGTAATGCCACCACCCACTCCATAGATGGCTTTTTCTTGATGCAGTTGAATGGTCCGAATAGCGACATTGAAAATTCGGCGCCCATTTGGAAGCAAGAGACCAATCGTTCCACAGTAGACTCCGCGCGGTTGTGGCTCCAAGTCCTTTATGATCTCCATAGTCGCAATTTTGGGAGCTCCCGTTATGGATCCACAAGGAAAGAGAGAACGGAAGATTTCAACAAGGTCAACATCCTCTCGCAACCGACTCTTGATGGTAGACGTCATCTGCCAAACTGTCGAATACTGTTCTACCTGACAAAGACGTTCCACGTGCTCACTCCCCACCTCAGAAATACGGTTCATGTCATTGCGCAAGAGGTCCACAATCATCATATTTTCAGAGCGATTTTTAGGATCCTGCTCCAACCAACTAGCCTGTTCAAGATCTTCTTGATCAGTCACTCCACGCTGAGTCGTTCCCTTCATTGGTCGCGTAGTCAACTCACGGCCATTTTGCTCAAAAAAGAGTTCTGGACTCATGGAAATCACTGCCATCTCATCGTGTTCCACATAGGCATTGTAGCCTGCCTCCTGCTCTACCACCATACGATTGTAGATGGCAAAAGGATTGGCACTTAAATCCTGCTTGAGTTGGACGGTATAGTTGACCTGATAGGTGTCACCCTGGCGTAAATGATGGTGAATCTGGGCAATCGCTTTTTCATATTCTGCAGCAGACGTTACTTCCTGCCAATTTGAAGGCAAATCAACCTCTTCATAAGTCAGAGGAATAGGGGATGTTTCTACCCTATCGTGAACTGTAAAATATAGTAGGTACTCTCCCAGTAAGGGAGCCTTGTGAACTGCTAATTTCTCTTCAAAAGCAGGTGCAGCCTCATAGCTGACATAACCCACCACATAATAGCCTTGCTCTTGGTAGCTTTCCACTTGTGCCAGCAAATCTGCCACTTCTGCTAAATCTCTCGTTTTTAACTCTTTGATAGGCTGGGTAAAGGTGTATCTCTCCCCCAAATCCCTAAAATCAATCACTGTTTTTCTATGCATACCTTAAGTATAGCACAAATTAAGAAAACCCTCATCCGCAAAGCAGATGAGAGATTTCGATTATTTAAAGATTGAAGTTTTAAAGCTATTTGTTTGTTGAAGAAGTTTTTTGTATAGTTTCTCTTTAAGTGTAACAGTATTATCAAATTTAACTGATCCATTCTTAAGAGTAGCTTTATCTTTTTCAACGGCTGCAGCAAATGCATTCTTCAAGTCATCATAACTACTGTATGTAGTACCATCGATTGTAACAGGGTTAAATCCTGCTTTTGCTTTATCAACAACTTCTTTGAAGTATGCTTTCTTCCAATCTTCTAGAGTATTAAATTTACCATCAGAAACTTTCTTAATGATGAAGTCATCTCCAAGAGTAGCATGACCTGCTTGTTTAGACTCATTTTTCAGCATGTTAGAAGCATAATTTAGGAAACCTTTTTCGTATCCAAAGTAACCCCACATACGGAAGGTGTTATGCTTGAATGACATTGCTCCTGGAGCCCCTTCACTTGTATTACCACCGTAAATACCTGCAGTGATAGGCACTGTTACATAGGCAGAGCCAAATCCAGTTGGGTCATAAGTACCATTACCAGGACCATGTTTGGTCATGAAGTTCTTATCTACTAGGTCGTTAACAGAAGTTAAGTTATATTCTTTTTCTTCTGCATTCAGATCACGGACCTCATCGTATTGGTTCTTCGTATTAGCTCCACGCAGTTTTTTGTCCACTTTCTTGAACCAAGCGTTGTTTAGTTCTTTGCTGCCTTTATTAAGTACAGCTTCTCCTTCAAGGTAATCAAGAAGCATTAATGTATCGTTGAAACCTTTCATGTAATGATCGATTTCAGCGCGAGAAGTAAGGTCATTTGGATTTGTGTTGTACCATTGGTTTCCATCGTTTGGACGTTCGTAGGCCATGTTCAATCCTAGTGCTTTAAAGTCACCGTTTGGACTTGTTTCAGCAGGTGATTGCAACATACCTTGTGCAAATGCTTCTAGGTCAGTACCTTCACGGTGTCTTGAACCACCTAGGTAAACCATGCGATCATTTACGTGAGTCGTTTCGTGAGTGAAGGCTGAGATACCAAAGTCACTAATCATATCAGTAACCATGAAGAAGACTGAATCATCCTTATAAGGGTTACCGTAAATACGAGCTACAGCTCCCATACGCCAGTCAGTAGCATGGTAGCGACCTGTTGGTCCGTATAATTCACGGATAGGTGCTACATCCTTACCACTATTCGTATGTCCGTATTTATCTGTGCTGATTCCTTTATAGTTTTGGTTATCTAACACAGGTGTTGGTACCATGTTGTTGCTCTTAAGCAGTTGATTACGAACTTTATCTAATGATAAACGAGACCAGAAGTCTAGGTAATTTTGTTGACCTTTAGCGACTTTATTGATTTCAGCTTTGAATGCTTCACGTTCTTCCGCAGTATTCTTACCGTATTTTTCAAATGAACTGTAAGCCATAGTATTATATGTTGAGATTAAGAACATATGTGCATCTTTTAAATTCAGAAGTGGCAGAATCATCTTACCATGCATGTCGTTGTTTAATCCCTCGTAGGCTCTGTGTTTCTTATCAGCAAATTCAGGAGTTGTTGTTTTAGGTTCAACGATATATACATTATCTTTAGTTGCTTTTATGAACCAATCGTTTAAGTCTGTGTCACTTGTGAATAGACGCATATTATAGTCTAAGAAACTGTTTAACTCGCCTATACCGATAACTCCACCGATCGTTTCACGATAAGCTTCTAAAGTTCTATCACCTTTAATGTTACTTTCTTTAGAACCAACCTTAATCAAGAAGTCTAACACACCAACATTCTTACCGTAGAAGTCAGGTTTGAATAGCATTAATTCTTTAATATTAAAGTCATCAAATTTAACTCCGTAGTATCGGTTGAGGTAAGACAAACCAAGAAGAACTGCAGCCTTATTGTCATCGATTTTCTTAATCAAGGCACGTTTTGCAGCTTCATCAGTGTTCAGTTGGTGATCTTCATTTTCTACTAACTTCGTAACGAATTGAGTAAGATTATCTTTGACGTACTTGAAGCTTTCTTCTAAATACAAATCCTTAATTGCATTGACTTTGTTGCCACCAGTTCTACCCAAGTGTTGGTAAATCGGATCAGATTGTAATTCTACTGGACTTAACTTGCTTTCGATAGCGCTGGTTAAATCTGCACGATCTTTAACAACCATGTTTGGTGTGTAAACAATATCATCTAAATCGTTAATACTATATTCACGAACTTGTTGAACCTTAGATTCTTTTTGTGTAATAGCTTTAATTTCTTTTGTCTTATCTGCGTAGTGAACCATAATATGGTCAGCATCTGTAAGGTCGGTGACAAAGTCATTTCCTTTCATCGCAGTAACAGACAAAACTTCTGTAGTTAATAATTTAGAACCAGCAGGAATCTTGTTACCTTGGTTAACAATCCATTCTTTATTATAGAATGGTTGAAGTTTTTCAATGTTTCGGTAAGCAAGCTCACGAGATGCATCGTAGTCATCAATATTTTTGTATTGATCAGCCTTACTTACAATGTTGTTCAGTTTGTCTTCAACAGGAAGTGTGCTTTCGAATTTATCAGCAGTAATTCCCATTTTAGCGATTAATTCATCCGCTTTTTCTTGACTTATGCTAGGGACTTTATTTGAGTTTTTATAAGTCTTTTTACCTTCACTTACACCCTCAACACTGTAGTTGCGCTTCGTTCTAGAGTATGTAAAGTAATCATCAGCATCAATATCAGAATGACCAAAGACCATTTCACCAGTCTTAACTTTCATCATAGTGATGTTGTCTTCTATAGCCCCTAGTGCCCAGTTAGTCCCTAACAGTCCACCAGACATAACGGCTTCTTTCAGTTCAATAGAGCCTTTTGCTACAGAGTTTCGAAGAGTACCTTCTTTACCTAAAGTATTGTTGTTGCCACCGTTTTGAGATGAATATACGATTCCGGCAGCTTTAGCTTTGTTACCTGTGATTTCAGCATCAACATAAGCTTTTTCTACAATACCTTTCCAGTTTTCACCGACTATACCTGTTAAGTAACCACCTCGATTTCCAGCAGCGTGTACTTTACCGATAAATGCAACGTTACTTAATTTTCCACTACCATCAATTTTATTGATAACACCAGATACATCATTATTACCAACAACGTTACCTGTTACTTTAATGTTCTCTACAGTCGCATTATTTTTGATAACATTCGCTAGTGGCGCAATCCTATCAGTACCTGGCATGTCGATATTTACATTTTCAAGTAGTAAATCTTTAACAGTACCACCGACAATATCACCGAATAAAGGTCTGTTCATATTGCTAATAGTAAATTTATTACCATCAGTGCTTGTTAATGTTCCTTTGAAAGCATTAGTAACATAAGATTTTCCTGCTGGTTTAACGTTCGCAGCATTGATATTGCTACCAAGCTTAAATGTGCCAGTCGGATCTTTTTGCATATCTTCAATTAATTCTTTGAAGTTGTAGTAGACATTTCCGACTTTTGCTTTTTGCTTTTCAAAGTAATGAACATACTCTTCGCTAAGTGTATTATCAGCATTACGTTGAATCAAATCAGGTGCTTTGGCAGTGACCTTATACAAGGTCTTGCCATCAACTGTGACTTCTTCAATCTTATCAACAGCCAGTCTGGTTGTTTTGTTATCATGAGTGGTTACTCGTAGATAAAGCGGAGCAAGATCAGCTGGTTTCTCTGTAAGCAAACTAGAATCTGTTTCGTTACCGTCAGCATCCACACTCATCAAGCTTGTTTCTTTGATGTTTTTAATTTCAACTTTTTTAAGGTCAATTCTTAGAGGTTCTTCTTTAAGAACTTCTTCTTGATCACCTTCACCTAAATTATAAACCATCTTCGTTTCAAGTTTATAATCCTTGTAGTACTGCAAATCTGTCAGGGTCGTTGTCAAGTCGTCTGGTGAAACATTCAAAGTTTTAACAATTTCATCACCCTTTTTCAGAGTTAAGGTAATAGATTTAATGGCTGTCTTACTTGGATTTTCCAAATTATAACGAATTTGAGATGATCGTTTCAAATCATTAACATCAACAAGTGACAAACTTAAGATTGGTTTTTCAAAGTTTTTAGTTCCTAATTTGACGATACGATCTTGGTCTAACTCCAGAACCTGTTCCACAATTTTAGGTGCTTCTTCAGTTTTTAAACCTTTGAGAGTTTTGTAAGTCTTGGTAACTTTTTTCTGCCCATCTTTTCCTTCTTGGACAGTAACTCTTTCACCCTTTTTCAGTTGGTCATCTTCTTTAAGAACTTCCTTAAATGGAATCTTTTCAAGACTTTCTTCCACCAGAGTTCCTTCAATTGGTTTTGTCCCACGGCTTATTTTTTTAGTGACTGGTTCTTTGACAACAGTAGTTGTTGTATTTAAAACTTGCTCAGTCTCAACACCTTCGAGAGTCTTATAAGTCGTTTTGGTAATTTTACTGCCCTTTTCTCCATCTTGAACTACAGTTTCTTCATCCGTATATTTGGTTGGATCCTCGATAATTTCTGTCTTATAGTCAATCTCAGTAGTAGTTTCTTTCGTAACCGCTCCCTCAGTTACTTTGTACTCAGGTAACTGTTCTTGTATAAGGGCTTGACCTGCTTTACCTTCCTCTTGGGTACCTTTTACTTCTACTTGGGCTTCTGGTAATTTTGGCTGTGTAAGAGCTTGACCTGCTTTGCCTTCCTCTTGGGTACCTTTTGCTTCAACTGGAGCCTCTGGTAGTTCTGGTTGTGTTAGAGCTTGACCTGCTTTGTCTGCCTCTTGGGTTCCTTTTGCTTCAACTGGAGCCTCTGGTAGTTCTGGTTGTGTTAGAGCTTGACCTTCTTTGCCTGCCTCTTGGGTTCCTTTTGCTTCAACTGGAGCCTCTGGTAAGGTTGGTTGCGTTAAGGCTTGACCTTCTTTGCCTGCCTCTTGCGTTCCTTTAGCTACCTGATGCGTTGGTTCAGCTTGTGGTACTGGAGTTGGGGCAGGTTGCTCTTCTTTCTTAGTTCCGACTGCAATGACTTGCGAAACAGGATTTTGAACCACTTGGTCTTCGATGACTTCTCTAACTTCTTGACCATTAACCATCGATACTTTGGTTACAATGCGACGCTGACCATTTACTCCAGCTGTGACGATACGAGTCTGTCCTTCTGCTAGATTCGCATCTGGACTTGTGATTGTTTCAAAAGGAATCTCCACCAAGCTCTCTTCCAGTCTTGTCTGATGTTTCTCAGAAACTGGTGTTTCTTGAACTACTTCTGTCTTCTCGATTTCATTTGCACTTTGCTTTTCTACTGGCAACTGAGGCTTCTCAGCTGAAGCTGGTCTTGATGGGTGAAGTTCTGCTTCCTTGAAGTAACCAATATATTCATAGCCATCAATGTGGATAATCCCTTCAGCCAAACCTTCATGTGTAGAAGCCGAAATAGTTTGGTTATAAGAAAGCAATTCTTTATTTTCAAACGCAAATGTGGTGAAAGGAACAAAGTTGCTTGCACCAATCGAACTAATTAATAAGACACCAAGCACCTTACCACGATGTTTTTTAGAGATTAATAAAACAGCCAAAGAAGCCGTAGCCAACCCTATACCAGCCAAGGCTAATTCTTTACTCCCTGTATAAGGAAGTTCTTGGTAGGTACTAGCTTTCTTTCGATACACTGCATAGATAATATCATCCTCTTGAAACTCCGAAGGGACTTCATGGTGAATTAAGGCTTTTTCAGACTCGGTCAATTCCTGCTCCGCCAAATAACGGTAATGAACACTATGAGCACCACCGACTTCATTGGCGTGCACCTTATCTACTGAAAGGGTACTGGCTCCAAAAAGGAAGGCCCCAATGACTACAGGACCTACCCCAACAGTTAGCTTACGAATCGAATATTTGGTGATTTTTTCTAGTTGTTGTTTTGTTTTTTTCATTCTCACGACTTTCTGATAGAATCTTGTGGATAATGCGCACGCGCACCTCCAATTAATTTGGGACGACTAGCAAGAGCCGTTACATGGGCATGCCCAATTTCTCTCAAAAGAGGGCGAATCGGAACCTGAACATGCTTGATATGCATACCAATTGCAGTGTCTCCGATATCCAATCCAGCATGAGCCTTGATAAATTCAACCTCAACTGGATCTTGCATAAACTTGAAGGCTGCCAACTGACCTGAACCTCCTGCATGAAGGGTAGGAAGGACACTGACGATTTCCAGACCAAACTGCTCTGCCACCTGACGTTCAACGACGAGGGCCCGATTGACATGTTCACAACCTTGAACAGCTAGATGAATTCCTTTTTCCTCTAAGATATCTAGGATGGTCTTCACAATGATTTCCCCAATTTCTTGGCTAGATTCCTTGCCAATCTGACCACCTATCACCTCACTAGAAGAAAGGCCCAAAACAAAGATAGATCCTTGCTTCAAATTGGCCTTTTCTAATACATCTTTTACAATCTGGCTTGTTTCTCTTCGAATGTCTTTTTCCTTCATACTTGATACCTCTTTTGTCATTATCTATCATATCGTTTTTTCTACTTTTTAGCAAGATAGACAACCTAGAAAGCTTGCCTAATTACGCATAAAACTCCCAGAATGAACTGGGAGTTAGCTAGTTTCTATTCTATTTATGTATATTTCAACT
This sequence comes from Streptococcus mitis, assembly GCF_003942765.1. Lineage (GTDB taxonomy): Bacteria > Bacillota > Bacilli > Lactobacillales > Streptococcaceae > Streptococcus > Streptococcus mitis_BE. The sequence goes on along the minus strand of NZ_RJNW01000003.1, from coordinate 44,069 downwards.
GTCGTGCCTTTTAAAAGAGTAGAATCAATCTTCATTTGGTAATGTTCTCCAAAATAAAGTTTGAGCCGTTGGTCAACATTTTGAAGACCAACTCCCCCACGTTTGAGCTGACTTTGACTACTATAGCTAACATTTTGGAAGCCTACTCCATCATCCTCAATACGGATGACCAATCCTGAATTCTGTTTCTGGACAGAGACTCTAATATGACCCTGACCTTCTTTCTCCTTGATGCCATGGTAAAGAGCATTCTCTACAAGAGGTTGTAGGACCAGCTTTGGCAAGACTAGCTTATCAAAGGCAGGATTTTCATTAATTTCGTATTCCAGCTTATCTCCATAACGTTGTTTCTGGATAAAGAGATACTGGCGGACATGATTGATTTCGTCAGACAGGCAAATCAAATCCTTGCCTTGATTGAGCGCCAAGCGGAAATAGGTCGCCAAGGACTTAGTCACCTGAACCACTCGCTGACTATCCTGAAATTCAGCCATCCAAATGATGGTGTCCAATGTATTATAGAGGAAATGCGGATTAATCTGGCTCGATAGGGCTTGAAGTTGGTACTGACGGGTCGTCTCTTCCTGCCTGCGAATATCCGTCATCAGCTGATCAATCTGATCCAACATGGCATTGAACTGACGAGTCACTTCTCTCAGTTCATGGGCACCAGTTTCCTTCGCACGAAGATTCTGATTACCAGAAGCAATCTCCAGCATGGTTTCTCTCAAGTCATTCAGAGGAGCAATCCAGCGTTTAAGACTAAGCCACACCAAGCAGAGACAGGCAAGAAGAGATGTGACACTGGCTCCAAGCAAGGTCCACATGAGTTGACTCCGAACCTGGTCTAACTTCTCCAACGAAGACACACCAAGCACCGTCCAATCAGTTCCAGCAATCCTTTCCTGACTGACGTAGGATTTGTGATCTGGAGTATAGCCCTGCCCTGTCTCAATGTAGGGTTTCATAGCCTCCATTTCGCTAGACGAACTATAAACTGTGTGTTGAGGATGATAAACAAATTCATGGTTTTCATTGATGATAAAGGCAAAGCCCTGCTGCCCCAACTGGAGTTGATTTAGATAGGCTTCCAGAGTTTCATAAGAAATATCCAAACGAAGTACACCCAGATTGGCTCCCTTTGCATCAACAAGTTCTTGAGTGATAGAAATAACCCACTGACTATCTGATTTACGAGCTGGGGTCAAAACTGGCATGGCTCCCTGATGAATAGCCTTTTGGTACCAATCCTCAGCCATCATATCAGAGGAGGTTTTCATCTGCACACTATCATCCGTAGAAATGACCTGACCGGATTTAGTCACCAGCACAACAGTTTTCAAGTCCTTGTCTGCCTTCAAGATAGTCAAAAATAGATCTCGAATTCCCTTGACCTTGTCTTGACTGGGATTCTCCGCATAGGCTAGGACATCCGTCTGCTGGGTCAAACTGGTAGAGGTGGTTTCTAATTTTTTGATATAAGACTGAATAAAGTGGCTAGTCTGACTGATAGTCGTTTGGCTATTGCCCTCAATAGTAGCCTCAATGGCTGATGAACTAGATTGATAGTAGAAAGTCCCGACCAGAGCTAGGAGAATGAGAAAGACCAGAAAGATGGAAATAACCATTCTGACTAGGAGAGAAGAACGCTTCATCGGCCTTCTCCCTTCTTAAACTGACGAGGTGTCACACCTGCAATCTGTTTAAAACGTTGGGTAAAGTAGTTCATATCTTCAAAACCAACTTTCTCTGCGATCTCATAAATCTTCAGATCTGTAGTTAAAAGCAAGAGCTTGGCTTGTTTGACACGTTCTCTCACCAGGTAATCCTGAAAAGGTAGTCCCAACTCTTTCTTAATCAAAGAACTCAGATAAGTCGGACTAAAGCCCAAGTCACTGGCCAAAGACTTTAAACTAAACTGGCTATCAGCCAGATGGGACTGGATTTTCTGGGCCATATTTCCCTCAAACTTATCGGTCAATAAATCTTGTAATTGCTCTTCCTTTTCTTCCTTATCCAACTTTTGCTTGATTTTCCCCAACATTTCCTCAATATCCTGACGAGAAAAGGGCTTGAGCAGGTAATCGTCCACACCTAGTTTGACAGCAGACAAAGCATAATCAAAATCATCGTAACCTGTTAAAAAGACCAAATGCACCTGAGGATAGGTTTCTCGGACCAGACTGGCTAACTGGATGCCATTTAGCTGAGGCATGTTGATATCGGTTAGAATGATATCTGGCACCTGTTTTTGGATTAAGTCCCAAGCCTGCCTTCCATTTTCAGCCTGACCGATGATTTCCATATCGTAGGCTGCTACATTGACCAGCTTGGTCAAGCCTTGTCTTACCAGATATTCATCTTCTACGATTAAGATTGTATAGGTCATGCTTCTCTCCTTTGTCACTTACTAGTATCAGTATAGCAAAATTCTCCTCTAACTGCTTAGGAAAGCCCTCTTAATCAACATAATCTAGTAAATAAGCGTAGCCTTTTTCTTCCATTTGGTCTTTGGAAATAAAGCGGATGGAAAGACTATTGATACAGTAGCGCAAGCCACCCTTATCCTGAGGTCCATCCGTAAAGACATGGCCAAGGTGAGAATCTCCAACTCGGCTTCGCACTTCCATACGCGTCATATTGTAAGACTTATCTTCCTTGTAGGTGGCAACATCTGGACTGATGGGTTGGGTAAAACTAGGCCAACCACAACCAGACTCAAACTTGTCCTTTGATGAAAAGAGGGGTTCGCCAGTTGCCACATCCACATAGATACCAGATTCAAATTTATCCCAGTAGCGGTTTGAGAAAGCCCGTTCTGTTTGATTTTTCTGAGTAATTGCATACTCCTCAGGTGACAAGGTCTTTTTCAATTCTTCATCGCTTGGTTTGGGGTATTTGCTGGCATCGATGACGGGATAGGCTGCCTGATTGACATTGATATGGCAGTAGCCATTTGGATTTTTCTTGAGGTAGTCTTGGTGGTAATCCTCTGCCACTACAAAATTCTTCAAGGTTTCCTTTTCAACTGCTAGAGGTTGGTCGTATTTATTAGCCACCTCATCAAAGACTTGGTTGATTACCTCTAAATCCTTGTCATCTGTGTAATAAACACCAGTACGGTACTGGGTTCCCACATCATTCCCTTGTTTATTTTTGCTGGTTGGATTGATAATGCGGAAATAATGAAGCAGGATTTCCTTGAGGGAAATTTGCTTGGCATCATAGGTGACATGAACAGTCTCCGCATGACCTGTTTGGTTAATCAATTCGTACTTGGTTGTTTCCCCTCTACCATTTGCATAGCCTGAAACAGCATCCGTTACTCCGGGAACGCGTGAGAAGTATTCCTCCACTCCCCAGAAACATCCTCCAGCTAGATAAATTTCATGCAAGTCTGCATCTTTACTAATTTCTGTTTTTTTCACTGTTTTTCCTCCTTGGCTAACTGATGCTTTCTCAATTTGCGAGCTATCTGTCTGCCCTGCATTTCGCATCAATAGAAAATAGAAACCGCTTATGGCTAGGAAAAAGATTCCTGCCAAAACAAACAATTTTACTTTATCATTCATGGCCTTTCTCTACCCCATTTCTTTCAATGTTTTTAAAATCATATCCTTATCCATAAAACCAGGTTGCGTTTTGACTAGCTTACCTTCCTTGTCTATAAAGGCTTGAGTTGGGTAAGAACGAACACCATAACTTTCCAAAAGTTTGCCTGACGGATCAATTAGAACTGGGAAATTTTTATAATCCAAGCCCTTGTACCAGTTCTTAAAGTCTGCTTCAGCTTGTTCCCCCTTGTGTCCAGGAGACACCACTGTCAAGACCACATAGTCATCACCAGCATCCTTAGCAATTTCATCGGTATCTGGAAGACTGGCTAGACAGATAGAACACCAAGAAGCCCAGAATTTGAGATAGACTTTCTTGCCCTTGTAATCAGACAAGCGGTAGGTCTTGCCATCTACTCCTGTCAGTTCAAAATCAGCAACCGCCTGACCTTTAGTCGCAGTTTGTGAACTGACTTGTTCTGTTTTTGTTTGCTCCTTCATAGTAGATTCATCTGACATATTTTTAGTCGAACAGGCTGCCAAGCAACAGATTGAGCCGACTCCAAGGAGACATGTTTGCCATTTTTTCATTTCTTTTTCCTCTCTATTCAAATAATGTAGTCAAAATGGAAGCATTTCCCAAAAGAACCAAAATTCCCATCACGATAATGAGGAAGCCACCTACTTTTTTGAGAGTTCCAAGGTAGGGATGAAGTTTTCGGAAATGTTTCAAAACATAGCTGGAGGCTAGAGCTAGAACCAAAAATGGTAGTGCCAAACCCAGCGTGTAAACCAACATGAGAGCAGCCCCCTGCCAAGCACCTGAGCCACCTGAAGCCGCCAAGGCTAAAACAGAGCCCAGAACCGGTCCCACACAAGGCGTCCAAGCAAAGCTAAAGGTCAACCCTAGTAAAAATGCCTGACTATAACCGTTCCCCTTTTGCTCCTGTCTCTTTAATTGTAGCCTTCTTTCCTTGTAGAGCCCCTGAAAATGTAAGACTTCCATCTGGTGTAATCCCAAGAGAATGATAACCGCACCCGTCACATACTGAAACCAAGAGGCATACAAAAGGTCTCCTAAAAAACCAGCACCATATCCCAGTAAGATAAAGATAAAAGAAATCCCCGCTATAAAAGCCAAAGTTCTCAATAAACTAATAAGTGAGATTGAAAATTTGCCACTAGAAGCCTGAGCACCATCTTTGTCATCCAACAAGACCCCTGCATAGACCGGTAACAAGGGTAAAATACAAGGAGAAAAGAAGGAAAGAATTCCAGCAAGAAAAACACTGATAAAAAAGATAATAGTATCCATTGCCTTCCTCCATTCTTTGATTTGATAGGACTATTATAGCTCCAAAAATCAAGAAAAAATAGGGACAATGATAGGGTAAAATAGGAATTTAATCAGGTTATGTAAAAAATATTGCAAAAAAAGCCAGACACAGTCTGACTTTGATAGAAACAGAAAAGAAAATTCACTACTCTTCCCTACTTATCTGATAATAAATTAAGTCCGCCAGATATCCTTTTCTCTCTACACCATCGACAATGGTTTTTAGATAGGACATTCCAGCCTTCTCCATGACACGACCTGAAGCTGGATTAAGATTGGCATATCGTGCTCTGACCTTTTTAAAACCTGCTTGAGTAAAACAAAAATCCAAGACAGCTTTCAAGGCCTCTGTCATCATACCATGACCCCAATAAGCCTTGCCTAGCACATATCCAATTTCACAAGAAGAATCGTTCTCATCTATTGCAACGATGCTGATATCTCCTATTACCTGCTCTGGGTTTTCTTTGAGACAAATGGCCCATTTGTAATAATTGAGATTAGCATAGGATGAAACCCATTTTCGAATCGAGTTCCGAGTAACCTCGACATCAGGATGGGGATTCCAAGTGACGTAGGTTAGATTCTCATCAGATGAAGCCCAATTCTGAAACATAGCTTCTGCATCACTTTCCACAAATCTTCGCAAGATTAAACGATCTGTGTGTAATATTTGCGTACCGATTGCTTTCATGACGCTACCTCGCTTTCTGATAAATGATTCTCTGCCCAACCTCAATTTAGATTTACTTTGCTTTTTAATTTCAAGGTAATAAGCTAAAAAGGTTTCTCGGACCTTCTTCGCTTACCTGTTTCCATGCTCAGGGTAAAAAGACTAAACTCAGTAACAACTAAAAAACAAGTTTTTCATCTAGTTCCTTGACGCAGTCGCTGTCTGGTTTGAAATACGCTCTAGCAAGCTTTTTCAAACCTAGTCATCGTTGCGGGGGTGAGACGACAAAATCGAACTCGGTGAGTTACCGAACCTTCCTCGTTTTTCTATTTTTAGACTCGGGCTAAAAAGGCCCCCCGGACCTTCTCTCACTTTCTTATTTCAAGGCGAGAGGCTGAAAACCTCCACTGGAGGTTATTCTTGCTCTCGAGTTTCAGGGCAAGAAGCTAAAAAGGTCCCCCGGACCTTTTTACTCCCAAAAGTCATCAAAGACGGTGATTGGTAAGTGGCGTTTGTGTTGGCCTTTGTGCCACCAGTTTTCAATGGTCGCTTGGGCTTCTTGGCTGATTGTTTTGCCTTCTAGGTAGTCGTCAATCTCTTCATAAGTGACTCCGAGGGCTACTTCATCAGCTAGACCTGGTTTATCTTCTTCTAGGTCTGCTGTGGGGATTTTTTCATAAAGGGCTGGGTCTGCACCAAGTTCCTTCAAGAGTTGTTTTCCTTGACGCTTATTGAGGCGGTAAAGAGGGAGAATATCCGCACCACCGTCACCAAACTTGGTAAAAAAGCCTGTGATATTTTCCGCAGCATGATCTGTTCCAATTACTGCTCCACTATGGACACCCGCAAGGGCATACTGAGCAATCATACGGCAGCGAGCCTTGATATTGCCCTTGTTGAAATCTGAAACAGGACTACCTGTCGCTTCAACTGCAGCTGTCATGGAATCAGCTGATTCCTTGATATTGACCACCAAGCTAATATCTGGCTGGATAAAAGCAAGAGCCTTTTGGGCATCTGTTTCATCGGCTTGTACTCCATAAGGCAGGCGGACTGCAATGAATTTATAATTTTCATCTCCAGTTTCAGCTCGCATTTCTTCCATAGCTAGTTGAGCCAAACGACCTGCCAAAGTCGAGTCCTGCCCTCCAGAAATCCCTAGTACAAAGGTCTTTAGGAAGGGATGTTTTTTCAGAAATCTTTTTAAGAAATCAATGGAACGACGGATTTCTTTCTGGGCATCAATCACTGGTTTCACGCCCAGTTCTTGGATAATCGTTTCTTGCAAACTCATTCTTCTTCTCCTTCACCGAGGGCTTCCTTACGCATTTTGTCAATCAAGTCCATCTTGTCTTGCCATACATCACGCGCCAAATCCACTGGATAATGCTGCGGATTGAGCACGCGCTTGTACTCATCCCAAAGCTTGTCAAATTCCTTACGGGCATAAGCCTGAATCTCAGTCAAGCTAGGCAGTTTATATATCAATTTTCCGTCTTTGAAGATATCCACCAAGAGAGGAACGGCATCAAAATTACGAACGGTCTTCTTGATGTAGGTATAGGTCGGATGGAACATCTTGATTTCTGTCATGTCGCTCACATCCACACCGTCATAAGTGATATAGTCTCCTTCTGACTTGCCTTTTTCACGACTGGTAATACGCCACACCTGCTTCTTACCTGGCGTAGACACTTTTTCAGCATTATTTGACAGCTTAATCGTATTGCGCATGTTCCCATTTTCATCTTCAATTGCAACAATCTTATAAACTGCCCCAAGAGCTGGCTGATCATAGGCTGTAATCAGCTTGGTTCCCACACCCCAGACATCAATCTTTGCCTTTTGCATCTTGAGGTTGAGAATGGTATTTTCATCTAGGTCATTTGAAGCATAAATCTTAGCCTCTGTAAATCCAGCCTCGTCCAGTTGCTGACGGACTTTCTTGGAAATGTAGGCAATATCCCCCGAGTCAATCCGCACACCCATAAAGTTAATCTGGTCACCCAGCTCACGCGCCACCTGAATGGCAGCTGGTACACCGATGCGAAGGGTGTCATAAGTATCCACAAGAAAGACGCAATTTTTATGGGTCGCAGCGTAAGCCTTGAAGGCCTCATAGTCATTACCATAAACCTGTACCAAGGCATGGGCATGGGTCCCCAAGACAGGAATGTCAAAGAGTTTACCAGCACGCACATTGCTGGTTCCATTGGCACCACCAATCACCGCTGCGCGTGTTCCCCAGATAGCCGCATCCATTTCTTGAGCCCGACGTGTTCCAAACTCCATCAAGGGTTCATCTTCAATAACCGAGCGAATACGAGCTGCCTTAGTCGCCACCAAGGTCTGGTAGTTGACGATGTTCAAAAGAGCTGTTTCAACCAACTGACATTGGGCTAGAGGACCTTCCACCTGCACAATCGGTTCATTAGCAAAAACCAAATCCCCTTCCTGAGCTGAACGAACAGTCAACTCCAACTTGAAATTGCGGAGATAGTCCAAGAATGCCCCATGATAGCCTAGCGACTCCAAATAGGCAATATCACTATCTGAAAAGCGCAAGTCTTCAAGATAATTCACAATTCTTTCCAAACCTGCAAAAACCGCATAGCCATTCTTAAAAGGCTGTTGGCGGAAATAAACCTCAAAGACCGCCTTTTTATTGTAAATTCCTTGGTCAAAGTAAACCTGCATCATGTTAATCTGGTACAAGTCCGTGTGCAATGTCAAACTATCATCTGGATACATACTTTTCCTACTTCCTTAGCTAGAAACACATGAAAACTGTCAAGAACTTTCATGTATTCCAATAAATTAGTACTATTATAACACATTTTAGCTGGATTGAGAAAAGAGTAACAAGCTATTCTCCACTCTCCAGTTCATCCATGTCTTGCTCAAATTTTTTCTGGGCCCATTCTCCATAGCTCTTAAGACCAAGATTGCCAATAAAGACCCAGGGAAGGTAAATGACATAAGTAATTGCCCAAGCAGATAGGTATTTAAGGTTCAAAGGATTGTGCTGATAAACTTCTATGTTGGATTGATAATTCTGTAACATCAAAAGAGTCGTAATAGCAAGAGTTACCAGCAAACACCCTAAAATTGTAAAATGAAAACGACTATAGTAGTTCACACCAAAATCTCGAGCACGGCCGAAAAAGTAAGAAGTTCCAATAATGATAATGATGAGAATCATTCTCGGATTAAAAAGACTTGGTGCTAATACTGCAATCATATAAGATAAAATCAAGAAAGCTATAGAGATATAGAAACTTTCAGCCCCCGCTTTATTGATCAGTTGTTCTTCTCTTTCGTCTAGTAATTGATAATAAAAAAATCTATTTTTCATCTTCTTCCTCCCAAAATAGTTGGTCTAGGGTTTTCCCTAGACATCTGCAAATGGACTGGCAGAGCGAGAGACTGGGATTGTATTTTCCCGCCTCTATCAAACCAATAGTCTGGCGCGTCACCCCGACAGCATCTGCCAGTTGACCTTGAGTTAAATCAAGCTCTACCCGAGCTAATTTTAATTTTAAATTTTTAGCCACCTGCATCCTCCTTATAGTTTTAAAAAGTTGCGCCTCTTTTTAACAACATTATATCATATATCTAACTTAATGCAATATATAAATGTCATTTTGTAATATTTTATTAACAAAAAACTCTCTACCACAAAATAATAGAGAGTTTTGACTTTAAATAAATTATTTCAAAATTTCAACAACATCGCTTCTTTTCTTAACCTGATAGGCCTTGATGCCCAATTTCTCAGCTGCGATTGCATTGTCTTCAATATCGTCTAGAAAGACACAATTTGTAGAATTTAACTGGTATTTATCGAGAATCCCCTTCATACTTATGTCAAGAACCCCTCATTACTTTATGATTTCATATTCTCCTTACAAATCCTTTTGGTAATAAAATCTTTGTCCTGTGTAGGGATAGTCTTGCAAAGCAAAGACTTCCTTGTAGCCATGTTTCTGATAAAAGTCTGGCGCTTGAAACTGGTAAGTATTGACAAAGGCAAAACGACAGTTTCGATTCTTAGCTTCAGTTTCTGCTTGCTGCAATAGTTTTGAACCGATTCCTTGCCCTCTCAGTTCTTCTTTTACAAATAAATACTCGATCTCTAGCCAATTTCCAAAAGTTTCTGCTATCAAACCTGCAAGGAGATTTCCCTTTTCATCTTCAACATAAAGATTAAGTGGCTCACTTTCAGCTTCTTCTCTTTTTGAACGGTTATAAAAACGAATCAGATTCCCTATTTCTTGTGATTTATGGGATTCCTTATTTTCCAATCTAAAGTACATCTAAATCTCCTTAAATACTGTTACAGCTTGATTATAGTCTTATTTCAATAGACTGTCAAACTAGCAAAAACCCACCAACTTGAGTTGATGAGTTTCGAATCTATTTTCTAAATTTCCACTGGCTATAAATCCCAAAACCGATAATCCAGATAGTTGATCCGATTGCTCCTACAAATGTAGACTCTTGTAAAAAGAGGGTTACAAAGACAAAGGCAAAGAAGAGCATGGTTAAAGGATTTAAGAAACGATAGTGGGGCATGAGGTAGCCATCCGCCATAAAGTCTGGTGACTTGCGGTATTTAAGATGAGCCACCATAATCAAGATATAAATGGCGATATAGACACCTGATGATGATGCTGTAATCAAGGCAAAGGCATCGGAAACACCTGGCAAGATATTGATAAAGGCTGCTAGGGCAATCAAGATTGCTGAAGCGATGATAGCATTTTGTGGTACATTGTGGCGAGAAAGAGTATCTGCTTTAATTGCTTTTAGGAAGCGATTTGGCGAATCATGGGCAATCTGGTATAAATGACGCCCTGTTGAATAAAGGGTTGAATTAAGAGCAGATGCTGCTGAAGTCAAAACGACGAAGTTAATCAAGGCTGCAGCCCACTTGATACCGGCCAATTCAAATACTGTAACAAAAGGAGAATCAGCAGAAGCAAGCTCACGCCAAGGAATGATAGCCATGATGGCTAAGAGGGCACCACCGTAGAAAAAGGCGATACGCAAAGGAATTTCCTTAACGGCTTTTGGCAAGACCTGACGTGGATTTTTTGTTTCTGAAGTTGTTACCCCGATAAACTCAATCATGAGGTAGGCAAAGAAAACCATCTGGAAGGCCATGACAAAGTTCACTCCACCATTTGGGAAAAGGGAGAAATTGCCGGCAATATTAGCCAAACTTGCTACTCCATGAGGTGTCTTAAAGCCTGTCAAGACCATAAAGACTCCTGTGGCAATCATAGCTAAAATAGCCACAATCTTGACCATCGCAAACCAAAACTCAACTTCCCCAAAGAGCTTCACCGCAATCAGATTGACTAAGGCTAGAATGGTCAAAAATCCAATCTCAATCATCCAACTTGGCCAGCTAGGGAACCAAAACTGAACATAGTGAGAGATAGCAGTGATTTCCGCCATACCTATAAAGACAACGGATAGCCAGTAGGACCAAACCGAGAAATAACCCCAGCCCTTACCCAAATGGCGCGTGATAAAGTTGATAAAGGTATGTTGCTCAGGGTCTTGGTAGAGCATTTCCCCAACCGCACGCATCATAAGGAACATGAAAGCCCCAGTAATCATATAAATCAGTACAATGGAAGGACCTGTAAGGCTAATAGAACGACCTGCTCCCAAAAAGAGTCCTGTTCCGATTGTTCCCGCAATGGCCATAACCTGCACGTGACGATTAGTCAGACCACGCTCCATCTTGTTTTTTTTCTTCTTTGAACTCATATAGTCTCCAATTCTTTTTAAACCTAAAAAGGAGCAAAGAAGGATTTTTCCCTCTTTTTACTCCTTTTAATCATTAGGCTGTTTTTTCAACCTTCAAGATTTTTACATCATAGCTACCAACAGGTGTTTCAATTGTTGCTGTATCACCTGTTTTCTTGCCAATCAAGGCTTGTCCAATTGGGCTTTCATTTGAAACTTTACCTGCAAAGGCATCCGCACCCGCTGAACCTACGATAATATAAACTTCTTCTTCGTCCTCACCAATTTCTTGGATAGTGACTGTTTTACCAATCGCTACTTCGTCTTGGGCAACTGAGTCACTATTGACGATTTCAGCATAACGGATTTTTGTTTCCAAGCTAGAGATTTGTCCTTCGACAAAGGCTTGTTCATCCTTAGCTGCTTCATACTCACTGTTTTCAGAAAGGTCACCGTATGAACGGGCAATCTTAATGCGTTCTACCACTTCTGGTCGGCGGACCAATTTCAATTCTTCTAATTCTTTTTCTAGTTTTTCCTTTTCCTCAAGGGTCATAGGATATGTTTTTTCTGCCATTTTTCTCAACTTTCTTTCGATAGTATTGAATCTCTATCTGAGATTCTCATGTTTGTAGTCTTAGTTTGAACTACTATTTTGAGTAAGTTTGCTATTGACGTGCTCAGCTACATTACGATCATGTTCTTCCTGTGTCACTGCGTAATAGACTTTACCATCTGTAACATTGGCTACAAAGTATAGGTTCTCACTCTTAGTTTGATTGATACTTGCTTCAATCGCGTCCTGACTTGGACTATCTACTGGACCAGGCATCAAACCAGATTTTGTATAAACATTGTATGGTGAATTAATCGATGTATCAATTCCAGCATCGTCTGCTAGGCTGATATTTTGGCCAAGTTTCCCTTGGGCATACAAGATTGCAATATTGCTTTGAAGTGGCATACCAAGATTCAAGCGGTTGTAGAAAACACCCGCAATCAACTTACGGTCTTCAGTCTTAGCCCCTTCTTTTTCAACCAGTGAAGCAATTGTTAGCAATTCATTGACAGTCAAGTTCTTAGACTTAATTGCACTATAGTGCGGAGTCAAGGTCTTATCCATAGCTGCCAGCATCTCATCAATCAAACTTTCAATAGTCGTGCTTTCCTTGATAGAGTAGGTCGCTGGGAAAAGATAACCTTCCAAACGGTAACGAGCTCCACTTTCTTTCGTTGGCAAGCTTTCGAGTAGGTTTGGATATTTAGCAACTTCTTGACTGATAAAGTTGTCATCTTGCACTTTAGCCAAGAAAGTTTCCGCTGTCAAAGGTTCTTTAAATTCACCTTGTAATTGGCCTACAGCTTGGGCAATTTGATCAATCGTATATCCTTCTGGAATTGTCAAGTTTGCAAGAGATGGAGCCTGAGGTTCAGGTGTACCACCTTTTTGCAGTTCCTTAATGATGTCCTCTGTACTCATGCTCTTTTGCAAATTGTAATATCCAGCCTTCAAATCTGAATAATTCTTATATTTTGCATAGAAAGCAAAAATCACACCGTGTTTAATCACACCAGAATGCTCAAGAGTTGATCCGATTTCTTGGACATTGGCTCCTTCTGGAATTTGAACAGTCACATATTCCTTAGAATTTGCATCAACAGGTAGCAAGGATGACTGAACATACTGATAACCGAAGTAACCACCTGCCGAAATCAAGGCTAGGAAAATCAGTAGAGAAATGAAGAATGCCTTCAAATGTGATTTTTTCTTCTTAACTGGTTTAACTGTCTCACGGCGACTACGTCTAGGAACTGAACCTAGGCTATCTGCCGATTCAGCTAACTCAGATAGCTCATTATCCACTGCAGGAGTACTAACTTCTTCCTGTTGTCTACTTGTTTTATACGACACCGCAACCTTTGTTGGAATCTCGTTAAATTCTTTGTCTTCGTTAAGTTTTACAGGTTCTACTTTTGGTTGAACTGGCTCGAAAACAGGTTCTACTGGTTCAACTACCGCTTCAATTTTAGGTTCTGCAACTTCTTCATTTCCTGCAATTTCATCCGAAATATTATTAGAACGTGATGGAACACCAGGAGCATTCTTTAATATTTGATCCACAACAGAAAGAGAATTCGCCATCAACTCTTCTGCTGAAGGTTCATGTTCCTGAGTTGAAGGATCTACTGAATCTTCTTGAGATAAAGGAGTTTCAAAACTTGTAATCTCGTTTTCTTGCTCACTTCTATCTTGTTTTTTTACTCTCTCTAAATCACGTAAAATTTGCTCTTTAAAGCTTAATTTTTCGTCTTCTCTTGTTTTTTCACTCAAAAGTTTATCCTCCTCGTTGACAATCCATAATATTATATCTTAAAAACGAAAGAAAAGCAACCTAGCATGCTTTTCTAGCTTATTTTTTAGCTTCCCAAACCATATCATACCATGTTTCCCCTGCAAAGGTTGACTGGGACTGGCCTTCATTGACAAATCCATGTTTTTCGTAGTAGGCGATGAGGTAGTCATGACAGGTTAGGTTAATACCTTCTCTTTCGTGTTCAAGAGCCAACTCTTTCAAGGCTGTTAATAATTTTTGACCAAGTCCAAGGCCCTGTGCTTCCTTGGCAATAGAAAGACAGGTCACAGAGATATAACCACTCGGCTCATGACTATAATCTTCTATCTCTTCTGTAAAAGACTGATCTTGCAGATGGCGGTATGGTCCAACTGGCCCTTCTATATACCCCATGATTCTGCCTTCTTTTTCTGCAACCAGAAAAGAGGTCTGAATTTTTCGCAAATGCGTCTCAAAAACCGAGCGAGGAATGGCTTCTTCAAGTGAGAAATTTTCTAGTTCAATCTCAACGATACGATCTAAATCTTCTAATCTTGCTTTCCTGATTTTCATTGTGCCTCCAGATAAAAGGGATTAAACCAAATCATACTAAAACCTTGACTAGCTGCATAAAGGGAAGTTTCTTCATCAATAAAACCGTTCATTTCAAAATAGGATAGCAACTCATCAGGACTCTTCAAACGAATAGCTTTGTAATCCAGCTCAACCGCCACCTCTTTCAAGGCTGCAAGAAGAAGCGTGCCCAAGCCCTGTCTCTGATGGCCAGAGTCAATGACTAAAGAATGCATTTCTAGACATTGCGGATTATGTGGCTGAGGATCGCCTAGAACATAGCCCAGAAGCTGATTTTCATCCCTAGCTAGAAGAAAGGTATCCGCACACTTACGGATACTTTCTTCTAAAATATGGGAAGGTTGCTGATTTTCAGCTGGAAAAGATGAGGCCTGAAGTGCCTCTATCTCAGTTAAATCAGACTTACTTGCCCGAATGATTTTAATTGGAATTTCCATGAGAACTTCCTATTGAACATTGCTTGTCAGGTTAGACAAGAGACGCTCGAATGAATATTCATAGGTTTGGATATCGCCTGCTCCCATAAAGACGTAAACAGCATTGTCATGGTCTAGGAGTGGAGAAACATTTTCAACAGTAATCACTTGGTGTTTCTTGTTAATTTTATTAGCTAGGTCTTCTACCTTAACATCTCCATGGTCCACTTCACGAGCAGATCCATAAATTTGGGCTAGGTAAACTGCATCCGCTTGGTTCAAAGCGTGGGCAAATTCGTCCAACAAAGCGATTGTTCTTGTAAAAGTATGCGGTTGGAAGACTGCAACAATTTCCTTGCTTGGGTATTTCTGACGAGCCGCATCCAAGGTTGCAATAATTTCTGTTGGATGGTGGGCAAAGTCATCGATAATCACTGTGTCATTGACAATTTTCTCAGTGAAACGACGCTTAACACCGGCAAATGTTTTCAAGTGTTCACGCACCAAGTTCAAATCAAATCCTGCTGTGTAAAGAAGACCAATAACGGCTGTCGCATTCATGATATTGTGTCGACCAAAGGTTGGAATGTGGAATTGACCCAACTCTTGTCCACGGAAGTGAACTGTGAAGGTTGAACCAGTTGTTGAACGAAGAAGATCGCTAGCTACAAAGTCATTACCTTTTTCTTCAAAACCATAATAATAAATAGGAGCATCAGACGTAATTTTGCGTAACTCAGCATCTTCACCGTAGATAAACAAACCTTTTGTAATTTGTTTAGCATAATCGTTAAAGGCATTGAAAACATCTTCTAGACTTGTGAAATAATCTGGATGGTCAAAGTCAATGTTGGTGATAATAGAGTATTCTGGGTGATAAGGCATAAAGTGACGCTCGTATTCGTCAGATTCAAAGACAAAATATTTAGCATTGGCCGAACCACGACCAGTCCCGTCTCCAATCAAGAAGCTAGTATCTGTAATGTGAGACAAGACATGA
The DNA here is from genome assembly GCF_003942765.1 of Streptococcus mitis. Taxonomy (GTDB): domain Bacteria; phylum Bacillota; class Bacilli; order Lactobacillales; family Streptococcaceae; genus Streptococcus; species Streptococcus mitis_BE. The sequence continues at coordinate 28,403 of NZ_RJNW01000003.1, read as the reverse complement.
GACAACATCCCAGTAGTTGAAGTTTTTCCATGCGCTCCAGCTACTCCCATGCTGACAAAGTCACGCATAAAGCTACCTAGGAACTCATGGTAACGTTTGTAGCTGATGCCATTTTTGTCCGCATAAGCAATTTCGACGTTGTTATCTGGACGAAAGGCATTTCCAGCGATAATTTCCATATCACCGTCTAGATTCTTTTCATCAAAAGGAAGAATGGTAATTCCTGCCTGCTCAAGACCACGTTGAGTAAAGTAGTACTTTTCAACATCTGAACCCTGTACCTTATGCCCCATTTGGTGCAACATCAAGGCCAAGGCACTCATACCTGATCCCTTAATTCCGATAAAATGATATGTCTTTGACATGTTTTCTCCCCTATTCCGTAATTCTTGTCAGATTCAACTCTTGTGCCACCTGACGTTCTTGTTCTTTTTGTTGATTCTTTTTATTGTAGATTTGACTCTTCTTCAGAAAATCATAGTTGTTTTTCTTTGGGCCTGAAGTTTCTTTTGGATCAGCTTGAGTCGAAATATTGTTCACTTCTTCCGCCAAGATGTAATGAGACTGGGTCAATTTTTGACTATATTTAACAAATTCACCAGGATTTTCCTTTTGGAAAGGCGCTGTAGGTTGATTGCCCTGTCTATCCAAACGTTGCTGAGAAGGGCGTCTTGTAGGAGTAATATCCTTAGTCAGATAACTTGCTGAGCGTTTCTTTTTCAAGTCCGCACGCGCTTCTTCACGTGCAACCTCCGCATAGCTCTTTCCTTCTTTTTTAACTCCTAAACCAGACTTCTTAGGTTTCTCTACGGGCTTTTCAATCTGTTTTACTGGTTTTTCTTCAGTAATAGGGGCCCACTCCAGATAATTCTTATCACGGTATTCTCCCTTGATATTACTGATAAAGTCAGATTCATCATAGAGGTCCATAACCGGCATCTCAGTCAACATGACCTCATCATCTGACACCAATGGAAATCGTTCTTCTCTCATTTTCTATTTCCTTTCAACACTTCATTATAGCGTATTGTCTTGATTTTTCAAGTGCTGGCTTCAGAAATTCCCAAAATTTCTCTAATTTCTGCTAGGCTGAGACTGCCACGTGACTCTGTGCCGTCCAATACTTGTGACACCAGATGTTTCTTTTGCTCTTGGAGTTCCTGAATTTTTTCTTCAATGGTTCCCCTGGTCACTAAGCGATAAACCTCAACCGTTTCTTCCTGACCCATCCGATGGGCACGGCCAACAGCTTGCGCTTCCACCGCAGGATTCCACCAAAGGTCAACCAAGATCACTGTATCAGCACCTGTCAGGTTCAGACCAACACCACCAGCCTTGAGGGAAATCAGAAAGGCATCTCTTTCTCCTTGGTTAAAGGCCTTGGTCATATCTTGTCTTTCCTTGGCTGGGGTTGAACCCGTAATTTTAAAGGATGTCAAGCCCAAGTCTGGCAGTTCTTGTTCAATTTTCTCCAACATTCCCTTGAACTGCGAGAAAATCAAGACACGGTGTCCACCGTCTGCCACCTGTACCAGCAGGTCTCGGAGACTATCCAGTTTGCCACTGGCTCCCTGATAATCTTCCATAAAGAGGGCAGGAGTGTCACAAATTTGACGCAAGCGCATCAGACCAGACAAGATTTCCACACGACTTCGCTGGAATTCCTGATCTGATACTTGAGCCAATCTATCTCTCATCTGTTGCAACTGGGCTAGGTAGATAGCCTTTTGCTGGTCTTCCAGTTCATTCTTATAAACCACTTCAATCAAATCTGGCAATTCAGTCAGAACTTCTTCTTTCTTGCGTCGCATAACGAAAGGCTTGATAAACTGAGCCACACGTTCAGCTGGCAATTTCATAAATTCTTTCTTGCTTGGCAAAAGTCCTGGCATGACGATTTGAAAAATAGACCACAGCTCACCTAGATGGTTTTCAATAGGAGTTCCTGACAGGGCAAAGACTGATGGCACCACAAATTGTCTCAATGTCTGGGCAATCTTGGTCTGGGCGTTCTTCATGACCTGAGCTTCATCTAAGAAAAGGAAGTCAAAGGACATCCCCTTATAAAGCTCACTGTCCTGACGGAAGGTAGCATAGCTAGTCACATAGATTTGATGGCTTTCAGCAAGAATCTCTTCACGACTAGCTTTCAAACCATGAACAACAGCCACATCCAACTGTGGGGCAAATTTCTGAAACTCATCTGCCCAGTTGTAAATCAAACCAGATGGAGCTAAAATCAAAACCCGACTTTCTTTTGTCACTTGACTGGTCAAAAAAGCAATGGTCTGCAGGGTTTTACCAAGTCCCATATCATCAGCTAAAATCCCACCAAAACCATAATAATGGAGCATTTGCAACCAACGAATTCCCTTTTCCTGATAATCTCGCAAGTCAGCCTGAACCTGAGTTGCTTGCAAAGGAAAGTCCTCTGGATGCGTCAAATCGTGGGCCAGATTCTGGAATTCTTGTGAAAAAGAAACACGGTCACGCCCTTCAAAGAGATGAGCTAAACTATAAGCCAAGGATTTTCGAGTCTGCAAGGCCCCATCTTTTAATTCAAACTGCCCCAGTTCGTGTAGATTTTGGCGAATTTTCTTGGTTTCTTCATCGAAAAAGTAGACTTGATTAGACGAATCAATGTAAAAATCTTGATTGGCAACCAAGGCCTGCATGGCTTGGTCTATTTCCTCTTGGGCGATATCTTGAAAATCAAACTGGATTTCCAAGAGACCTCCTTTGGAAGCAATCTGAACTTGAGGGCTTGCTAGACTATAAAGTTCTTCTAGCTTGTCTGATAGGTCAACATTTCCGAGTTTTTCAAAGACTGGAATGATTTCATGAAAGAAATGATAGATGGACTCAGCTTTTAAAGCCTGGCGCCAAGATTGAAAATCGGCTTCAAAACCCGCTGCCAGACAGACTTGGAAAATTCTTTCTTCTAAGTCCGCATCACTCGAAAATGGTAATTCTTCTAGTCCCTGTCGGCTAGATACCTGTCTATCCCCATAATCAAACTGGATTTCTAAACGAATCCGATTATCCTCTTCCCTGTCAAAGTAAAACGATGGAGAAAAAGATTTGATTTGTAGACGTTCTGGAGCTGAAACGGCGCCCATCTGGCTAAAAAGAGTTAGACAGGAAGCCAACTTATCGCGGTCACTGCTATCAAATTGCAGGTGTTTTTTCCCATATTGATCCAAAGGCAGCGCTTTGATTTCCTTGAGAAGACGCATCTGCTGGTCTCTTAGAAAATAAACCTGTCCTTTATGGAAAAGTACAGCTCCCTGATAAAAGACATTGACCCTTGGACTCTCACTGATTTCCATTTCAAAATAATCCGAGTATTCTGTTACTGTAAAGGCAAATAGATTAGCATCAGCATGCATATCCTGAAAAAGTAGGGTCTGATAGCTATCCACTTGATGATCAAATTGAAAATGGGGCAAAGTCATCAGCAAATTCACACCCTGCTCAAAAAAAGTCAGAGGGAAAAAGAGGTGCCGACCTTGGTTTTGGAAAAAGAGATCTGGAGCCTGTCCTTCTTCCACTAGTCCCCGCAAGAAAGTCAAAAGTTCTTGGCTGGCCTCATCAAAGGATTCCCAAGACAAGGATTCCTCATAGATCTTACCAATCATATAAGGTTTTCTCTTCTCGACGACTTTTAGAAAGAGTGGAATATCGCGAATGACATAGTATTTTTGGCTATTGATTTGGCCGATTCTCAGCGTCCACAAGATATGATTAGTTCCTGCTTCCACCTGACCCACAGCGGATAATTCATAGGCTCGGTCTGTTTTGGGAGACAAGATTCGATCCAAAAACTTGCCTCCCAAGGTCACCTTGGTTTCAACGGCCTCTTTTTCTTCATGACCTTCTTCCAGACTCTGCAAGATTTCCTGACCACGCTCATCATTTTTTAGAAAATGCTCCAGCGCTGCCAAATGTACACAGTAGCCTCTCTTTTGAAAAAAATCGCAAGCACAAAAAATCAAATCATCCTCTAAACTATAGCGCAGTTCTTCTTCTGCGACGCGAGCGTAGAGCCGATTATTCTTTTCCTTGATGATGTCAACTTTACCAGTTTCATAAAGGGCAACGCCTTCGATACGGACTTTCCCCGGAATCAATTTAGCCATATTTTTACCTTTACCTTATCTTTTTATTATACCATATTTTCCCCTATGAAAATAGCCTTCTAAGGATACTTTTCTCCTAGAAGGCTGGATTTTTAAAGTTTAGCAAAAGTGGTCACGATGCGTTGGCAAACCTCTTCTAGTACTGACTTCGGCATAGCTACATTGAGACGGGCATGGAGACTCCCTTCCTCTCCAAAATCCAAACCACGGTTGAGGATAACCTTGGCTTCATTTCTCAACAGCTCTTGCAATCTTTCATCAGTCAGGTCATAGGCTGAAAAATCAAGCCAAATCAAGTAGGTTCCTTGCGGCTTCATGACCTTGATTTTAGTCTCTTTTCCAAATAAATCTACCACATAATTAATATGGTCTTCAAAGACTTGCTTGAGTTCCTCTAGCCAATCCTTCCCATAGCGATAAGCAGCTTCTGTCGCCAGATAACCCAAGCCTGAAATTTCATGTTGATTATTAGCCAACTGGCGTTTCTGGTAAGCCACTCTCAACTTAGGATTTTCAATGACTGCATAGGAATTTTTTGTTCCAGCGATGTTAAAAGTTTTAGTAGCACTGCTTAAGACGATAGCAAATTCTTTAAAGGCAGGATTAATGGTATTGAAAGAATGGTGTTTGTGACCAAAGAGGGCCAAATCTTGGTGAATCTCATCTGAAACCAAGAAAACACTATGTTTTTGACAGAGCTGGCCAATCTTCTCCAACACTTCCTTTTCCCACACACGTCCACCAGGATTATGAGGGTTGCAGAGGATATAGAGTTTCACATCCTCTTCTACCAAATCCTTCTCCAATTGGTCAAAGTCAATCTCAAACAGACCATCCTTTTCCACCAAAGAATTGGTAATCAATCTGCGGTTATTCAACTTGACACTGCGAGCAAAAGGTGGGTAAACTGGTGTGTTAATCAGAACTGCCTCGCCTTCTTTTGTAAAGGCTTGAATAGCTGTTGAGATGGCTGGTACCACACCCTCGATAAAGACAAGAGCCTCTTTGTCAAAGTGGTAACCGTGTTGTGTTGCTTCCCACTTTTGAACTTCCTTAATTAACTCTTCACTGGCATAGGTATAGCCATAAACCAGTTGATCAGCGTAAGTTTGCACAGCTTGGCGGATTTCAGGCAAGACTACAAAGTCCATATCCGCTATCCAAGCTGGTAGGATTTCACTATCCGTTTCTGCTTCTTTCCATTTATAGGTATGGTGCCCTAAACGATTAGGCAGACTTGTAAAATCATATTTTCCCATCTTTATCTTATCCTTCCAAGGCTTGGCGCAAATCTGCAATCAAATCTCTAGAATCCTCAATCCCAATCGACAAACGCAATAGGTCATCTGTCAAACCATAAGAATGGCGCACTTCTGCTGGAATATCAGCGTGAGTTTGTGTCGTTGGATAAGTAATAAGACTTTCCACTCCACCCAAACTTTCCGCAAAAGAGAAGACCTTGAGGCTGTTCAAAATGTGAGGAATGCGTGTTTCATCGGCTACTTTAAAGGAAATCATGCCTCCACGACCAGTGTAGAGAACTTCCTTAACTGCTGGAGAATCCTTCAAAAAGGCAACCACTTCTTGGGCATTGGCAGTTGAGCGCTCCATACGAAGAGACAAGGTCTTGAGACCACGAATCAATTGATAACTGTCAAACGGAGACAAGACTGCTCCTGTCGTATTGAGATTGTAAAAGAGTTTCTCGTATAGTTCTAAACTATTGGTCACAACCACTCCAGCCAAGACATCATTGTGCCCTGCTAGATACTTGGTTGCTGAATGCAGAACGATATCAGCTCCATCTTCAATCGGACGTTGGTAGATAGGGCTGTAGAAGGTATTGTCCACCACCACTTTGGCACCCTTAGCATGAGCCAGTTTTGCTAGTTTTTCGATATCAAATTCCAACATCAAGGGATTGGTTGGTGTTTCGATATAGAGAACATCCACGTCCTTTTCTAACTCGGCAATCAACTCCTCTTCTGTATTAGCATAGGTAAAATGGAATCGACCTTCCTGCTCCACTTGATTGAACCAGCGGAAAGAACCACCGTAAAGGTCACGTACTGCCAAAACTTTACTTCCTACTGGGAAAACGCTAAAGGCCAGTACAATTGCTGACATGCCTGAGCTAGTCGCTAGGGCATAATCTGCTGACTCAATGGCCGCCAAGACTTCTTCAGCCTTGCTGCGAGTTGGGTTTTTAGTCCGAGTATAGTCAAATCCAGTAGACTGACCAAACTGAGGATGCTGATAGGTCGTTGAAAAATGCAGCGGTGTCACCAAAGCTCCTGTCGCTTCATCTGACTTGATACCCGCCTGGGCCAAAATTGTGTTGATGTGTAATTCCTTGCTCATACAATACCTCCAAATCTATAGTAACTATTGTACCACTTATTTTCATCAACTCATTTTCTTCTTTTCAAGAGCTAGTTATAGTTTCAAACTATAGACTTATACTCTTCGAAAATCAAATTCAAACCACGTCAGCGTCGCCTTACCGTATATATGTGACTGACTTCGTCAGTCTTATCTACAACCTCAAAACAGTGTTTTGAGCAACCTGCGGCTAGCTTCCTAGTTTGCTCTTTGATTTTCATTGAGTATTAGCTTGTAAAGCTAAAAAAGAATCCAGAAAACATTCCAGATTCTTTTGTGAAAATGATTGCTAGGGCTTACTTGGACCAAAAGAAATCCTGTTGAGCTAAATAGTCATAATGCTCTTTGTTAAATTGATACTGACCCACATGCTGACTAATCTGACCGACATCCACGGAAAAAATATAGGCTTCATTTTGATAGTTCCAGTTCAGCCTAACAGTATTCAAGACTGGCTTATAAGTAAAATCTTTAACTTGATTCCAAGGCATCTCAAGGACTTGATTAGAACGATTTTCAGTTATATCACTGATGTCCATCAAGTAGATTCCCTTAGGTGTGAATGCCAGAATCTTAGGCTTCACGCTCGACTGAACATAGTAACTTCCTCCTACAATGAAGAAATCAATAAAAGATTTCAGCCATGTCTTTTTCTTGAAGGCCATCAGAAAATTCTTTTGCCCTTCAATGCGACAAGTTGACAGAAATGATGCAATCTGTTTTTCTGTCGCAAACTCCATAATAGCGCCCATGATGTTACCTCCATAACGATTAGTAAATAGGCATATAAGAACTCTTCACATAAAGAAGAACCTATCATTTGTTGCGTTTTATCTTACTTTTCCAGTAGACGACATCCCTCCTATAAAATCACTCTAGCATATACATACTTCAATCAACATTGGGTAAATTTTCGAACGTAGTTTCTTATATTTATTATAGCATAAACTCAATTAACTACGAGAAAATGTAAGCACTTTTCTTCCAAATTTGCCATCATTCTATATAAAAACGACGGCTTCTTTCGAAACCATCGTTTTTCTTGAAAAATCCTTATTTCACATGTTTTGCCAATTCTTCTTGGGCTTTTTTATTGGATTCTTCTTTTTCTTTCAACCATTTTTCTTTAGCTTTTTCATATTCATCTTTTGTGACTGTTTTATCTTGTACTTTGAGGTATTTATATGATTCGATACCTTTATTACCAGCCAATGAATATGGTTCTGAGAAAGGAACTGTTTTTCTCAATACTGGTGTTCCACCCTTAGACACATTTGGAATTGCTAAAGCACTATCTACCAACCACGCTTGAATATCAGCATACTTGTCATAGCGTTTTGCAAGATCTTGTTCCTTATTAGCTTCTTCCAACATTTGAGTGTAGACATCCAATCCAACTGCCTTGGCCTTGTCATTGGCTTCACCCGGCTCTATACCTAGATTTTGCATCAAACCACCAGAATTAACGTTAAAGACATCCAGATAGGTTGAAGGATCTTGATAGTCTGCACTCCAACCACCGTTGTATAGATCGTAATCCTTCTGAGCTGCAGTCTGAGCCAAATAGCTTGTATTATCAAAGTCTTCAGTAGAAAGTTGTTGAATATCAATTACAACGTTCTCTGCACCTAAGGCTGCTTCAATAGATTGCTTCATAGAATTTGCCTCTTGAACACCCTTTTTATCAGCTTGGTCAACTGTCATGTCCAAGTGGATAGGGAATTGGACTCCTTTGGCTTGGAGTTCTTTCTTAGCTTCAGCAAATTTGGATTTAGCTTTTTCAGCATTGTAGTATGGATCCTGGGCATCCGCAAAGTTGATTCCTTGCCATTCTTTACCATAATTGACCATCTTAGAGGCTACTACTTCACCAAAGTCTTTTCCGTTGATACTTACGAAGTTTGGAGGAACAACCAAGTTACGCAAAATCTTAGTTGCCCCCTCTTCTCCCTGAGATTGGGCCCCGTAAGCTGTACGGTCATAGGCAAAGTTAATGGCTTGACGGAAGTTTTTACTCAGAACCGCTTCTTGAGTCGATTTCTTTTCAGCATCACTTGTCTTGGAAGTGAATTTATAAGATTTTCTATCCAAGTTGAAGTTTAAGAAGTAAGAAGTAGCATCTTGCAGACTATAGATGATATTGTCTTTATTCTTCTCTTTGATTCCTTCAAAGCTTGAACTATTTGGATAGAGACGAGCGTAGCTATAGGCTCCCTCTACATAGTTACGAGCCAGTGCATCTTGGTCACTACCATCATAATAGGCCAATTTGACATCATCTACAAAGACATTTTTAGCATCCCAGTAATTAGGATTTTTCTTGAATTCGATAACTGATTTTGAAACAAAGGATTTCATCAAGAAAGGTCCATTGTACAAAATGCTAGATGGGTCTACCTTCCCAAAATCATCTCCTTTTGATTTCAAGAAATCAGCGTTGACTGGGAAGAGAATGGTTGAGGTTGTTTTTGAGTTCCAGTAAGGTTCTGGTCGTGCCAAGGTATATTGAACGGTTTGATCATCAAGAGCCTTGACTCCGACAGTTGAAAAGTCGCTTGTTTTACCGTTAATGTAATCATCCAAACCTGCAACGGATTCTTGCACTAAGTACAAGGCTTCTGATTTTTTATCAGCCGCATATTTCAAACCAGTTACAAAATCTTGGGCAGTTACAGGAGCATATTCTTCCCCATCTGCAGTGTACCATTTAGCATCTTTACGCAGTTTGTAGATATAGGTCAAACCGTCTTGAGAAACACTCCAATCCTCTGCCAAGGATGGGATATAGTTCCCATACTGGTCATTTTCCATGAGCCCATCTACCAAATTAACCACGATATCATTGGTTGTTGCACGGTTTTCTGCTAGATAATTCAAACTAGATGGATCACTAGTGTAAACATAGTTATATGTTTTTGCCCCTGTGCTAGAATTTCCACAGGCACTTAATAAAATACCTGCACTTAACACGACCCCCGCAAGCGTTGCATACTTGGCCTTAGACTTTTTCATCTCCAGAACCTCCTGATTTAAATATTTGTCTTATTATACAACTCGAGTTTTATTTAGTCAATAGGTTTTTTGAAAAAATTAATCATTCCATCTACAAACTATAGAAATTATTCTACAAAATAATAAAAAAGAGAATAATTCAATCGTTCTATGATAAAAACGTTCAAATTATTCCCTTTATTTATAAAAAATTATTGAGAAATTTTTAATTTTGTTCTCAAGCGATCTGCTTGGGATTTTCCAATCACCTTATCCAATAAACGGGTACGGAGACTCATAATTCCATAAACTCCTCCACCCATGGCACCGACAAAAGCTACATATAGAAAACTCCACAAACGTCCACTTGGTTGGAAGACAAATCCCAGTATCCACTGGATAGCGCCCACACCGATGAACATAACAAAAGTCAACAAACTGATTAAAATCGTTCTCCTAAATACCACATTACCTCTCATTCCTGTTACCCTACATAGTTCACGATAAATGAATATAATAGGGATGATAAGAGCGATTGATGTTGAAATCAAAGGACCGTAACTATGAAAAAGATAAATTGTTGGTAATTGCAAGACTAGCTTAGCAACCGAACCATAGAAAAAGTAACGGATCGCTTTACGATTATGGAACATAGCCTGAAGCATTGGTGACAAAACCATATATACACCCAAAATGGTTGACTGCAAGACTGCAAAAATAAACAAACCTAATGCCAAACCATCTGGCTTCCCGTAAAATATGGTATAGATAGGTTCACCGACCATAACTACACCCACCGTTGCAGGAAAAAGAAACAATAGAAGCATCGTTAGATTATCTTGAATCAATTTAGAGGCAGACCTCAAATCACCTTTAACATAGTTTTCGGTCAAAAGTGGCAAGCCTACACCACCAATCGAAACTCCTAAGGAAATTAAAATCATTGTGATTTTATTAGGATTGGCTGAGAAATAAGAAAACATGACAACTAAGTCTTCATTACTATAGTGGGTAAACCAGCTCATACTATTGATAAAGGTCATCTGGTCCAGAATCTGGAAGAGCTGGATAGCAGAACCCGTCAGGATAAAAGGAATAGCTTCCTTTATGGTATCGACCAAGAGACGCTTGCTATTAATCTTATCTCCTGTTTCAAGGACTCTTTTGAGTAATCCTTCTTTGGCAAGGAAATAAATCAAAACTGCAAAACTGGCTACCATGCCGACAAAGGCAGCAAAAGTTGATTGGGTAACCGCTGCTAGATAATCTCCTGAACCGAGCTTCATAATGATAAAGGTAGCTAGGAGCATCCAGATAACACGAATGACCTGTTCAGCGATTTGGCTCATAGCATAAGGTTTGAGGTTATTCATCCCTTGGAAGAATCCTCGGATAACGCTCATAGATGGGAAAATCAAGACTGCCCAAGCCAAGCTCTGCATGATTGGGATCAAGTCTTTCCCTACACCCGACAAGTCTGCTAGCCAAGGAGCAAGGACATACAAGATTAGGGCAAAAACGAGGCCTAGTCCAGTCATAAAGCCTAAAAAGCTCCGAATTAGGGCAAAGCTATGCTCTTCTTCTCGCATGGTATTGTACTTAGCCACTTGCTTGGCCACCGCAACTGGAATCCCCGCTGTTGAAACCAGCAAGAACCAGGCATAGATATTGTAGCCCATGGTAAAGAGACCATTGGCCGTAGCCGCATAAGACCCCATCCATATATACCAGGGGATAATATAAATAGCCCCAAGCAGGCGACTGATAAAGTTACTAGCCGTTAACCAAGCAGTCCCCCGTAACATCTGGGCCTGCTGGTGATTGTTTTCGTTAGACATAGATTCCTCATTTTATTTTAATCACTAGGAAAAATTCCTCATCTTCCATTATAAACTTTTCCTTGTCACTTGTAAATTTACGACTTTCGGTTTACAATAGAAAGTATGATAAAGATTGAAACCGTATTAGATATATTAAAGAAAGATGTTCTCTTCCGCGAGATTATCTATCAAGGACACTACCACTACAACTACAGCGATGTCATCTTTGATACCATCTGCTATGACAGCCGCAAGGCCAAAGAGAAGAGCCTCTTTTTCGTCAAGGGTGCTGCCTTTAAGAAGGAATTTCTGATTTCAGCCATCTCTCAAGGTCTCGGTTGGTATGTGGCTGAAAAGGATTACGAAGTCGGCATCCCTGCCATCATTGTGAACGATATAAAGAAAGCCATGAGTTTGATTGCCATGGAGTTTTATGGCAATCCACAGGAAAAACTTAAACTCCTGGCCTTCACTGGAACCAAGGGTAAGACGACAGCAGCCTATTTCGCCTATAACATTTTATCTCAAGGTCATCGACCTGCTATGTTGTCGACTATGAACACAACTCTAGACGGCAAGACTTTCTTTAAGTCTGCATTGACAACTCCTGAGAGTATTGACCTATTTGATATGATGAATCAGGCTGTGAAAAATGACCGCACCCACCTCATCATGGAGGTATCCAGTCAAGCTTATCTGGTCAAACGTGTCTATGGTCTCACCTTTGATGTGGGAGTTTTCCTCAATATCAGCCCAGACCATATCGGTCCGATTGAACACCCTAGCTTTGAAGACTATTTCTACCACAAGCGTCTCTTGATGGAAAATAGCCGAGCAGTCATCATTAACAGCGACATGGACCACTTCTCAGTCTTGAAAGAACAGGTTGAACATCAAGACCATGACTTCTATGGTAGCCAATCAAATAACCAAATCGAGAATTCTAAAGCTTTTAGCTTTTCAGCTAGTGGAAAACTCGCTGGTGCTTATGATATCCAACTGATTGGCCACTTCAACCAAGAAAATGCAGTCGCTGCTGGACTTGCTTGTCTTCGTCTCGGAGCAAGTCTTGAAGACATCAAAAAAGGAATTGCTGCAACCCGCGTCCCTGGACGTATGGAAGTCCTGACTCAGAAAAATGGTGCTAAGGTCTTCATCGACTATGCCCACAATGGTGATAGTCTCAAAAAACTAATCAAGGTTGTAGAAACTCATCAAACTGGAAAGATTGCTCTGGTTCTGGGTTCAACAGGAAACAAGGGAGAAAGTCGTCGCAAGGACTTTGGACTTCTCCTCAATCAACATCCTGAGATTCAAGTCTTTCTGACTGCTGATGACCCCAACTATGAAGACCCAATGGCCATTGCGGATGAAATCAGTAGCTATATCAGCCATCCTGTTGAAAAGATTGCGGATCGCCAAGAAGCCATCAAGGCAGCTATGGCCATCACAAATCACGAATTAGATGCAGTTATTATCGCCGGTAAGGGAGCCGATTGCTACCAAATCGTCCAAGGCAAGAAAGAAGCCTATCCAGGAGATGTAGCCGTCGCAGAAAATTATTTATAAGATAGTAAAAAATCAAGGGAAATGGAACCCTTGATTTTTTCTATTTTTATTTAAAAGCGTTTTTCAAACCTTCAACGGCACCTTCTACAGCACCTTTAGCATCTTCAACTACTTCTTTTGCCTTAGCAACTGTCTTTTCTACAGCACCTTCTGCTTCAGTCTTACCATCCCCAGTAACTTTACCAAATCCTTCTTTGATAGCGCCTGTTGCTTGTTCCAATTTGTTTTCAAGTGACATATGATTGTCTCCTTTAGTTTTATTCCGATATGTGTTACCGGTTACATATAGTTTATACCGAATACTAAGGAAAGTCAAACAATGTGCTCAGAAACAAGAAATCACGCAAAGTAGAAAGTTAGTCTTTCCTTGTCCAAATCAATAGCCAACTCATACTTTCCATCTTCATTTTGGACAATATAACCTAGGATAACTAAACTGTCCACAAAGATGTCACGACGTTTCTGCATAAGCTGGTCTTTTTTGAGAAATTTCAACAAAAAAGTCGTCATATACTTGAGGGCATACTCAGGATTAACATCTCCCAAAATGTCATAAAGTTCCTGCTGTTTTTCTGTCAAAGGATACTGATGTTTGACCTTGTAGAAATAATTGGAAAGGGTCATTTTAGTCCGCGCAAAGTCCGTCTTTTCAACTAAAATAGCTGCATTGGTTTGATTTCGTAATTCCGTCTCAAAACTCTGCTCTAACAAGGCTTGATAGACTGGACTATCTTCGCTGACAAAAATCTCTTGATCCAGTTCGAGACTATCGAGTGATTTAAGCATGGGAAGATTAAGGTAATAGCGCTTATTTTCCCGACGAATCAAGCCAGCCTTTATATACTCTTCCATGAGTTTATCAACTGCAACATCTGGAAATTGAGCCTTAATTTCTCGCAAAATCACATCCTCATGCTGGTCCAGATAGCGGATCAATTTTCCAAAAAATGGCTGTCTCGTCAAACGAGATGGATTAAAAATCTGAATCATGAAGATTCCTTTCTTTACATTCTAACAGAGGCGATGCTGCCAACTGACTGGGATTGGTCCCAGCTTGGTTCAGAGGCACAGGCAGACCTAGTTCTCTGTAATACTCTCTCCAAAAATCACTAATGTCCTGCTTCCCATCACCAAATTTCATGGGAATAGTTTCAAAAATCGGTAGAATTTCTGCTATATACTGGGAACAGTAGAAACTAGCGCCATCTGGATAGAAAGAAGCATTATAAGGAGCTCCCAGATGTTTGCAAGCTTTTTCCTTCACAGACTGGATATCCATTTCTGGGTAGACATAGAGGTCGTACAAATGATCGGACTCAAAGAAGTCTGCCGGTTCTTGACAGACAACACCAGCCTGTCCACTAGCGTGGTAAATCATCCCATCCAAATAAATGGCAACATGGCTATAGTTACCTGTGGAAGTTTGGATGGCTTGTCCCATATCTGACTCATCTCTCACAAAAATCAAATCACCAGTTTCTAACATGCTTCACTCCTAGAAAAAAAGGAGCCGAAACTCCTTTCGATATAAGGCAAACTAGCCTTTCCGATTTTGAACTGAAACCCAAAATCTTAAGCATTAAAACTTTCAGTCAATTGAGGTACCACTTGTTTCTTACGTGAAACGGCACCAGCAAGGAAAGCGTGGTTGTTTTCAAGTTTGAAGTTGAAAGCCGCTTCGACCTTGCCCATATTAGCACCAAGAGCCAAGATTTCCGAGTTTGAGTTGACGATATCTGTAATCATCAAGACAAAGTCAGAGTAGCCGTTTGCTGCGTTAGCAGCTTGCATTGCAGCTTCAATTTCTGCTTGGCGTTCCAATACTTCAGCGATGTCAACTGTGTTTACTTGAGCAACACGGACATTATTTCCGTTCAATTCAAAAGTTTTAGCATCGATGTCAATCAATTCTTCAGCAGATTTGCTAGCCAAGTTTGTACCAGCTTTCAACATAGCTAAACCATATTCTTCCAAGTTGACACCAGCCAATTCAGCCAATTCAGGAGCAATAACCTTATCTGTTGGGTGTGTTGTTGGTGATTTCAAAAGAAGGGTATCTGAAATCAAACCTGAAAGCATCAAACCAGCAATCTCTTTAGGCACAGCTACACCATGTTCTTTGAACATACGGTAAACGATTGAAGATGCTGAACCAACTGGCTCCAAACGCATGTATAGTGGGCTTGCAGTTTCAAAGTTAGCCACACGGTGGTGGTCCACAACACCATAAACTTCTACTTCAGCGATATCTGATACAGATTGTTGGAATTCATTGTGGTCAGTCAGGATAACTTGCTCTGCACCTTCTGCTTTAGCAGAAGTGATAACACGCGGTGCTTCCACACCAAAATAGTTCAAGACAAAGGCTGTTTCTTCATTTGGAGTTCCAAGGGCAACAGCTTCCGTATCCAAACCGTAAGCTTCTTTTGCAAGGTAGGCAAAGGCTACAGATGACCCGATGGCATCTGAGTCTGGATTTTGGTGACCAAATACTAGAATCTTAGACATGATAATACCTCATTTTGTTTATTCTCTTTATTGTAGCATTTTTTTCGCTTTTTGACAAAAGTAAGAGGAGTCAAAGGACTCCCCGCTACTCTTCAAAATAACTGAGTAAATTTCTATCTTGATTTTCAGATAAAAATTGCTCCTTCTGTGGTCTCTTCTTACGCTTGAGAAGGGCTTCTGCCGACATGGCTTCTTCCTTACTGGCAAAACCTTGAGCATAGATAAGTTTGACTGGCAAGCGTGCTCGTGTGTATTTGGCTCCCTTCCCACTATTGTGGATAGCGAGGCGTCTTCTCACATCAGTTGTATAACCCGTATAGTAGGAACCATCACGGCACTCCAGCACATACATATAAGCCTTATGATCCATAATAAATCTCTTCAAGTTCAGGCGTATAAGAGCCATCATCATTGTGGACAATGAGAGGTGGCAAGACCTTAAAGCCACTTGTCGAGCCATCCTTGATAGCCTCAATCAATAGCATATTGGCTTCCTTTTCCCGCTTTGGATAAACAAACTGTAGGCGTTTAGGAGCTAGATTGTGCCGCTGCAACATATCCAAGATATCTAAAAGTCTATCAGGACGATGAACCATGGCCAAACGCCCATTGGACTTTAGAATACTTTGGGCACTGCGACAGATTTCCTGCAAATTGGTCGTGATTTCATGGCGCGCCAAAAGATAATGTTCACTCTCGTTCAGATTGGAATGAGGATCCACCTTGAAATAGGGCGGATTACACAAAATCATATCTACCTTACTTCCCTGAATGTAAGCAGGCATATTTTTCAAATCATCACAGATGACCTCCATCTGCTCTTCCAAACCATTCAAACGGACAGAGCGTTCAGCCATATCCGCCAAACGCTCCTGAATCTCAACAGCCAAAATCTTTGCCTGAGTACGAGTGCTAGCAAATAGCCCCACCGCTCCATTCCCAGCACAAAAATCCACTATCAAGCCCTTTTTAGGAAAACGTGGAAAACGTGACAAGAGAACACTATCCACCGAATAGCTAAAAACCTCTCTATTTTGAATGATTTTAATATCTGTCGAAAAGAGCTGGTTAATGCGCTCTCCTGATTTTAATAATTGTTCTTCTTCCATGGTCTTATTATAGCAAATTTATATTAACATTACAAAAGATAGAGATTTCTAACTAGTGCTTCTGATTCTTCAAATGTTGGAGAGCTTCCTTGGTCCAAATTGGCATCATTCGTTTGAGAGGCGCAAAGCCGTAGTTAAAACGGTCGCTTGAAAAGCGTCTCCGTCTCGGAAACTGGTGCTTTTCTTCCTCCAAAGTGCGGATAGAAAGACTGGCTTTCCCTGTAAATTCATCTAAATCCACTACCTGAACCTGAACCTCTTCATCGACTTTCAAGGCTTCTTGGATATTTTCAATAAAGCCTGTCCGAATCTCTGAAATGTGAATCAGCCCCGTATCACCCGTTTCTAGCTCAACAAAGGCACCGTAGGGCTGAATCCCTGTAATACGGCCCTTTAGCTTATCACCGATTTTCATCTTAGTCCTCGATTTCAATTGTTTCAATCACGACATCTTCAACTGGCTTGTCCATAGCCCCTGTCTCAACAGCAGCAATGGCATCTAAAACAGCGTAAGAAGCTTCATCAGCTAGCTGACCAAATACAGTGTGACGGCGGTCTAGATGAGGAGTTCCACCTTGGTTGGCATAGATTTCCGCAATCGGTTCTGGCCAACCACCACGAGCAATTTCTTTCTTAGAATAAGGCAAATGTTGATTTTGCACAATAAAGAACTGGCTACCGTTGGTATTTGGACCAGCATTGGCCATAGAAAGGGCACCACGGACATTGTAAAGTTCTTCTGAGAATTCATCCTCAAATGATTCGCCGTAGATTGACTCGCCACCCATACCAGTACCAGTTGGGTCTCCACCTTGAATCATAAAGTCCTTGATAATACGATGGAAAATGACACCATCATAGTAACCATCTTTTGAAAGAGCTACAAAGTTAGCCACTGTTTTAGGAGCATGTTCAGGGAAGAGCTTGATGCGCAAGTCTCCGTGATTGGTCTTAATAGTCGCGATAGGACCTTCTACTGTTTCAATGTCTACTTGTGGAAAATGCAATTCTTTTTCTACCATACCAAATCCTTCTAAGGCATCAAAAATGCCATCTTCTTCTAATGTTTTTGTAATATAATCTGCTTTTTCTTTGATGTTATCATGAGAAATTCCCATGGCAACGCTGATTCCAGCATAATCAAAGAGTTCCAAGTCGTTGAGGCTATCTCCAAAGACCATGACATTCTCTGGTTTCAAGCCAAGGTGTTCCACAACCTTTTCCACACCCGTCGCTTTGGAGCCTGAAATCGGCACAATATCAGACGAATGTTGATGCCAACGAACCATGCGAAGCTTGTCAGAGAGACTGTCAGGCAAGTGCAAGTCATCTCCTTTATCTTCAAAAGTCCACATCTGATAGATATCTTCTTTTTCATGGAAATTAGGATCTACAGCCAAATCAGGGTAAATTGGATTGATCGCTTCACTAATCATATCGGTGCGAGTCGACAACTTGGCATCATGACTCCCAACCAAGCCATACTCAACTCCCTCTTGCTTTGCCCAAGAGATATATTCTTCCACATCTTCTTTGGCAATCTGATGTTGATAAATGACCTGACCTTTTTTATCTTCAATGTAGGCCCCATTTAAGGTTACAAAAAAGTCAGGCTTGAGCTCACGAATCTCCGGAACGACACCAAAAATCCCTCGTCCAGAAGCAATACCTGTCAAGATTCCTTTTTCACGCAATTGCTTAAAAACAGTTGGGATTGAAGCTGGAATAAAACCAGTCTTGGAATTCCGCAATGTATCATCAATATCAAAAAAGACAATCTTGATTTTCTTTGCCTTGTATCTTAATTTGGCATCCATCTCACTACCTCTTTCAATCTAACTCTTTCCATTATACCATAAAGTAGCTAAATCCCCTATTTTCAAAAAGTTTCCAGTTTTATTGTAAGTCCTTGGATAAGTATAAAACTAAATCATCATTATTTTGGCTAGTTGCATTCATTTCCAAGGGTTTATTTCTATACCAGACACCTGTCCCATCTGGAATATAGCCTCGTTTGATATACAATCTCTGGGCAGGGCCATAGCCTGAGTGCAAACCTACACCAAGAGTGACCTTACTCGAAACAAACTTGACTCGTTTTTCTGCTTCTTCTAGCAGTTGATTCCCAATCCCTTGATTTCGAAAAGGCTCAAACACATTAAAATCTGATAATTCTGGATATACTTCTGCAAAAGGACCATGTTTAGCAGAGGGCAAAATGGTAACGTAGCCCGCTACAGCACCATCAATCTCTGCAACTAAGACTTCTCTCTCCCCACTTTCCTGTTCCAGAAAATATCTAGCCAAAATTTCCTCTCTACCAGTCCAACCTTGATTCATAAATCCATGAGACAAGGATTCAATATCAGACTTAATCATATTTCTAATCGTACAATTCATCTTTGACTTACCCACCTTTACTCTTTCTATTACCATTAGAGCACGCCAAGGTCAGAAAAAACTATCTCGTGAAAAAAACCAACCGGGCTTTAATTCGCTTTCTTATTTTCAAGCTCATGAAAAAGAGGTCCACTTGACCCAAACTCGCTCTCACATTTCAAGGCTCGTGAAAAAAAGACCCAACCGGGTCTTTTCTTTAATCTTCGTTTACGAAAGGCATCAAAGCCATTACGCGAGCGCGTTTGATAGCTGTTGTTACTTTACGTTGGTTTTTAGCTGAAGTTCCTGTTACACGACGAGGAAGGATTTTCCCACGTTCTGAAACGAAACGGCTAAGAAGCTCAGTATCTTTGTAATCAACATATTCAATTTTGTTTGCTGCGATGTAATCAACTTTTTTACGGCGTTTGAATCCGCCACGACGTTGTTGAGCCATGTTTTTTCTCCTTTATAATTTTAGTTGTCCATTAGAATGGTAAATCATCATCTGAAATATCCAATGGATTTGTTGCTCCAAATGGATTTTCATCACGTGAAAAGTCTGGTACTGAATTTGTAGGTGCTGAATAGTTTGCAGTCGGTGCAGAATAAGCTCCACCTGTGTGACCCTCACGCACACTACGGCTTTCCAACATTTGGAAATTCTCAGCCACGACCTCTGTCACGTAGACACGTTGTCCTTGCTGGTTATCGTAACTACGAGTCTGGATACGACCTGTCACCCCGATAAGTGACCCTTTTTTAGCCCAATTAGCAAGGTTCTCAGCCTGTTGGCGCCACATAACGACATTGATAAAATCAGTCTCACGTTCGCCATTTTGACTCTTAAATGTACGGTTTACTGCAAGAGTAAAAGTCGCAACTGCTACATTTGATGGGGTATAACGCAACTCAGCGTCACGTGTCATACGCCCTACAAGTACAACATTGTTAATCATAGTTTACCTTCTTACGCGTCAGTTTTGACGATCATGTGACGAAGAATGTCAGCGTTGATTTTTGAAAGACGGTCAAACTCTTTAAGAGCTGCATCGTCGTTTGCTTCAACGTTAACGATGTGGTAAAGTCCTTCACGGAAATCTTTGATTTCGTATGCAAGACGGCGTTTTTCCCAAGATTTTGATTCAACAACAGTTGCACCGTTGTCAGTCAAAATAGAGTCAAAACGTGCTACCAAAGCGTTTTTAGCTTCTTCTTCAATGTTTGGACGAATGATATAAAGAATTTCGTATTTAGCCATTGATATGTTCCTCCTTTTGGTCTAATGACCCCAAGACTTTGCAAGGGGTAAGTGAGGTTCGCTCACAATAAACTATTATACTAGAAAACATTTTTTTACGCAAGTAAAAACACCGAAATATAAAAAGAAGATGACGAATCATCTTCTCAAAAATACAACTCTATAGCTAGAGATATAATATTTTTAACATTTACCACTCTCTAGAAATTATGGATCCGTTTTACTGATTTTTACCAAATACATCTCGATAAAGCATTCCTGTTCGTAGACTCTCTGCATCTCCTCCTAATTGCTCTACCAGCTCGTAGGCAAAGGCAAGGGCTGTTGAAGGGCCTCGACTGGTTGTCAATTGACCATCTACCACTACTGTTTCCTTGACGTAGTGACCATCAAGAATTTGCTCTTGAACGCCGTCATAACAAGTGTACTGCTTGTTTTTCAATAGCCCTGCTTGATTGAGGGCAATTGGCGCAGCACAAATGGCTGCTAGTTTTTTTCCTTCTTGCTCAAAGCTTTGCAACTCTTGAACCAAGGCCTGATTGTCCCGCAAATGTGCAGAACCAGGCATGCCACCAGGAAGGACAAGCATATCATAGTCTGATAAATCACCATCAAAGACACGATCTGCTCTTACTTGGATTGCATGCGAACCAGTCACTTGCTCTTCAAACCCAACCATATCACAAGTGATATTTGCCCGACGCAAAACATCCACAACTGTCAAAGCTTCAATTTCTTCAAAGCCCTGAGCTAACATAACTGCTACTTTTACCATGATTTTCTCCTTATTTGATTTGTTTTAATACAACCTTTTTCCGTTTGAATTGGACTTTTCCGCTCTTTTCTTCAGCTAGGTTTGTCTGGTAACTCATAGATAAAAGTAAGCCCACACCAATCAAGTTACTGATAATAGCCGACCCCCCTTGAGAAATGAAAGGCAAGGGAATACCCGTCAAAGGAAGCAAACCAGTAACAGCACCGATATTCTCAAAGATATGGAAGAGTAACATCATAATCAAACCTGTGGAAATATAGGTGTAGAACTGATTATTTGATTTAAGAGTAATCTTCAACATACGATAAATCAGCATGAGATAAAGGGCGATAACAAGGACAGAGCCAATAAAGCCAAAATCTTCTGCGATCACCGTGAAAATCATATCCGACTCTCGAACTGGAATAAGCAGATTAGAAGCATTAAAACCTTGTCCAAACAATCCTCCACTACCAATCGCAATCTGCCCTTGAGCCTGTTGGTAAGTGGTTGTTTGGGCAAAGTCAAAAGGATTGAGCCAAGCCAAAATACGGTTGATTTGGTAGGTCGGCATTCCCAGTTGATGAAGAAAAGCCCGACCGTCCTTGCTGATAAAAATAGCTAAGAAACCTGCAATTCCTGTTACAGCAGTCACAAATACTGGGATAATAATTTTCCAAGAAACCCCCGATAATAAAACGATTCCTGAGAAAATGGCTACAAAAACCAAAGCCGTCCCCAAGTCACTTTGAAGTGCCAAAAGAACTAGGACTGGAATGGTAAAGAGAATCATCCAGAAAATCAACAAGAAGTCCAGCGGAACTGTACGTCTCCATTCCTTATGCTTCTTTGTAAATTGGACAATGACACGGGCCAGCATGAGGATGTATGATATCTTCATAAATTCTGACGGCTGGAACAAGGTAACACCATTTACCGATACCCAGTTTTTAGCACCCGTTGATGCAACTAAACTTGGATTATAAAAGACAATCGGCAAAACCATAAGTCCCAAGCCTAAAATATACAGAAAGGGGGTCACCTTCCAAAGAAATTCAGTATTGAAGAGCATAACCACAAAACCAATCACAAGCCCTAGGACAATCCAAGCGACCTGCTGCCCTAAAATGGGCAGAATATTGTTTGGATAATCATGACTAACGGCTATATAAATAGCCACCACGCCAATAACCAGTAGAAAAAATACTGGCAGGAGCAAACTATAATCGACTCTAGAGTCGAGAGAACGTTTCATATATTCACCTTTTCTCTTTCTTAGATTTTTCATTTTTGTTGTTTTGGAGGAAATCAATAACAGCAGAGGTAATCTGTTTTCTATTCACCTCTCTGATAGTTCTTTCCTTCGCTAAAGCTTGTCTAATCTGTTTACCATATCGTTTATGAACAACTCGACTATCCAATATCACAGCAATGGAAGCTTGTTCCTCTTTTCTAATTGTTCGACCCAAAGCCTGTTTGAGACGAATAATGGCCATTGGCAGCTGATAATCATAGAAAGGATTCTTCCCTTCCTGACGCAATTCATGATTTAATTTTCGTGTTAAAGGTTCTTGGGGATTTTGGAAAGGCAATCGAGGAATTACTTGAATAACGCAAGGATGGGTAGAAAAATCAACCCCCTCCCAGAAACTTCCTGTTCCAAGTAAGATTTGTCGCTCTCCTTTTTCAAAACGTTTCTTCAGCTGACTGGGTTCCCCATTTTTATATTGGGCTAAATGAGGATGGTCTAGTAAATCTGACACTGCTAACAGTAATTCTTTCGACGTAAATAGAACAAGCAAAGGCTCTTGAAACGCCTGTAAGGAATGGATAACTGATGTAACCTCTTCTGCATAATCTAAAGGAGAATGTTCAGTTACTAACGGAAAATCATTTACTAATAGAACTTCTTGCTGCTTCTGTTGTAAAGATTTAACTGTAATAAGTGGAGCTTCAGTAAATCCTAATAAGTCCGCTAAAGAAACCCTATTACTGATTTCAAGAGTGGCAGATATGCCAAGCACTCTGCAATCTTCTGGCAATAAATCTGCTAGTAGGAAGCGACCTTTTTTACTTGAGCAGATTAAGACATCCTTACTTGACTTCTCAGCTGTTGCCAGCCAAAATTCACGGTCCGATGTAAAAAAATGCGTCATATCTCTATACTCGGGAAGATTTAACTCAGAAAAATGCTGGCGTAAGGTTTCAAGAGAATCTAACCAATTGTCATTCTTAAGTCCTGAGTAAAACTGATCTATCAAATAGCGACATTCAAACCCGATACTCTCAAGCAACCGTCTCTGAATAAGATCTTTTTCTGTTTCCAAGGACTTTTCAACTTGTGTTACTAAATCATCGAGAAGATAAGACTCTTGGGCGAGATTTTCAAGGGCAATCAGCATTTTTTGAGCTTCATCTATGATTACCAAGCGATTGTTGACAAACTCTGGATCGTCCTCTAAACGTGTTACCAGATAAGCGTGATTGGTTAACAAAAGGCGACTCGATTTAGCCCTATCTTGACTGCGTTGCCAGAAGTCCTCAGAACTAAATAAACTTTTTTTTGAAAGTTTTCCATCATGTACAAGTTCAGGTATAATATGTTGATAACGATACAGCTGCCCGATTTCATCTAAGTCACCTGTTTCTGTCTCTGTTAACCAAATCAAGACTTGCATTTTAAAACGTGTGAATAGGCGGTTAGACTCTGGCCTATGAAGTACTTTATAGAAATTATCGAGTTTCAAATAATTTTGAGGTCCCTTAAGACTATGAATATCAATATGAAAAGTATCTTTTAATCGACTTCCTTCTTCTTGTATAATTTGATTTTGAAGGATTTTGGTAGGAACACTAACAAGGATGCCACCTTCACTTTCCATGCTCAAAGCTGGCAGTAGATAACCATAAGTCTTTCCAAGTCCCGTTTGAGCTTGAATAAAAGCAGTTTTCTGTTCTTTTAAAAGATGCTCAACTTTTTCTGCAAATTCAACTTGCTGAGGACGTTCATCCAAGTCTAATAAGGAAATATTTTTAGTAAAATCCTTAGATAGCTTACGTGGTTTTAAAAACTTACTTTTCTTTCTTAGAAAGAGTCCATGGAACTCCATCAAATCGTGAGCAGAAAGGAGGGACTGTCGCTGATATACTTCTTCAATCACTAAATAAGTTTCATAAAGGAGGTTATCCGCAAGATTTAACAAGGTTTCTAAAAGTCCTTTTGGTAACTGAAAAAGTTTTTGACGCATAAAAAGCAAAAGCTCTGCTGTTGCTTGTGCATCAGAGAGAGCGGTGTGGGCGTGGTCTAACTTAATCCCTAATTCTTGACAGAGAATGCCGAGATTGTACTTTTCAAACTGAGGGTACAAAACCTGTGCTAACTCAACGGTATCTACTCGTGGAGTTCTCAATTCATAACCTTCAAAAAATAAGTACTCTGCCAGAAGATTTGCATCAAACTGTACATTGTGCGCGACAAAAACACCATCCTTGACCAGTTCAAAAATCCTTCCAGCTACCTGTGAAAACTCTGGAGCAACTGCCAACCGTTGATCAGTCAAACCTGTTAATTCTTTTATATGAGAATCCAAGGGCTCATGGGGATTGACATCAGTCCCATACTGATCGACGATTTCGCCATTTTCAATCACCACAATACCCACTTGAATAATTTTTGCCTTGCTTCCGGTGCTAGTGGCCTCTAAATCAACAACCACATACCGATTAGTTCTCGAATTCATCATTAAAAATTATATCAAAAAAAGCCCTGTTTGACACCCCTCAACTTCGATAGAAAAATCTCTTTGCTTGAAAAAATTTTTATAAAATGTTTGAATAGTATTATATAGAAAAGGAGAAATAAGATGAACCCATTAGATTTGTTTAACCAAGTAAAAGAATTAATCGAAACAAAAGATTTCGAAGCTGCAAAAACATTTGTTGCGGAAAATCAAGAACAGCTTGGAGAATACTTCTCTCAAGCTCAGCAGTTGATTTCTGGTTCTGAAGGTCTAGATGGCCTCGTTGGAAAGATTAAAGGATTTTTCTAAAAGATATAAAGGCGCCTGAAACTATCAGGTGCCTTTTTGAGATATTTTTTTCATTATTTTGGGCAGATAAGAGCTGATTTCCGTCGGCAAGACCACATAATGTTCTTGAGATAATTCTTGGGCTATTGCTGAATGAAGATGAGTCGCTACTGCCACACGTTCGTAGAGACTGGCCTGTCGAAATTGGCCTGCAAATCCTGCAATCATTCCAGCCAGTGTATCTCCCATTCCCCCAGTCGCCTGATAGGGACCACCAACCTGTAACTGGTAATAATCAGATTGGCCAACTTGCCAAATAGGAGTAGCTGGACCTTTCTCCACCAAAATTGTTCCTTGAGGAAAGGAAGTCAGGGCACTAGCCGTTGCAGCTTCCTTTTGCTTTTCAATAGCAATACCAGACAGCTTTTCCCATTCTTTTTGGTGGGGAGTTAGGATAAGCTGGTTAGATGGAAACGACAAACTTGTCCTAGCAAGAATGGTTAAGGCCCCTCCGTCTACAATCAAAGTCTGATTCTTTTTTAAGCTAGCAAAGACCTGTTTTACTAGACTTTCTCCAAAAGCATCGTCTCGTAAACCAGGCCCGAGCAAGACAACTTCTGCCTTCTCCAACTGCTCTTTTAACAGTTGCTGGTCTTGAAGAGAAAAGGCCATAGCCTCAGGTAAATGACTGTGCAAAGCTGGGATATTTTCTCTATCTGTTCCAACAGTCACCAAACCAGCTCCACTTTTAACAACTGCCAAAGCAGCCATGATGATGGCACCACCATAAGGATAAGTCCCACCCAGTAACAGCAAACGACCATAGTTTCCTTTATGACTTGTACGAGAACGTTCAATAATGACTTTTTCTAGTAAGGTTTGATCAATCACTTTCATCGTTTTTTCCTCAACTATCCTTTATCTGATTGTTTTAAAATAACTTGATAGACTTTCTTAGTCCACTCTTCTAAGTCTTCTCCAGCATAGTCAAGATAATGCACCCTATCTTGTATTTTAGTTGGAATAATATTTTCAAATTGGCTCTTATTATGAGTTGGAATAATACAAATATACAACTCACTAAATAAATTCAATATGTCCTTAATTTTTGCAACATGGTAGCCGTCAAAAATATAACCAGTAACTTTAATCAAATCTGTATAGATAAAATGAAAACTCACTCCAGGAATAAACTTGTCTTGTAATTCTTTCTCTGAAGGAGCTCGACCTAATAAACGCTCCATCGCTAATCGATAACCAGAACTTGTATTTGACCACCCTAACATGACATAGTCAAAATAATCTATCGGATCCGATGCAGCATTTCTACTATCCAAAACCAACTCCTCAGCATCTCGCCCAAAGGCGTTCACAGCAGATAAGAGCTGACCTGTTTTAAAGATAGAAATCGCTGCATCTATAGTCGTAGTATGACTACAGTAGTCCGAAGTCACTAACCTCTTATATAGATCATAAGTCGAGGCTACTCTTTTATCTGTAGGGGTAAATGGTGGCAGAAAGGGATGCTGACAGATGTAATCTAAAATTTCTTTTTTTAAACAAGAATCAGCACACTCAATACTTGTTTGACGTTTATGAAGTTTTTCGTAAGCTATAAATTTAGCAATTTTTTCTAATTCCCACTCTTGAATATTTGGATAATCAATTAGTGCTAAGTAGTATATTCCATCCCATTGTAAACTATATTCCCCATTATAAATTTTTAAAATCATCTAATCACCTCACTCCATTATACAACAAAAAGGTACCCACCTTGCAATTTGGATTACTATTTTTCTGTCTAACTTTTGGGGCACAATTCACCTCTCTTGCTTACACCTATATAAAACTGGAGAAGACCATGATTGTCTTCTCCAGTTTTTAGATGCCATCAACTTACTATAGTTGAAAAAGAAAGCAATTTTTAATCATCGACTAATATCTACAAATAGGAAGTCATTAGACGTACAGGCTAATCTTCTTTATGTTTTACAGTTAATAGTGCTGCTGACAAGGTCAAGCTAACACCTGCCAAGAAGATGGATGTCTCAGATTCTCTCTCACCAGTTTCTGGCAATCTCTTGTCTTCCTTGGCAACTTGAACTGGTGCTTTTGGAGTCTGAGCTTTTTCTAACGAACTTAGTTTAAACTCTGGTTTTTCTACTGTCGGTGCTGGTTGATCACCTACGGTTGACAATGGACCTGTGTACTCTGGAAGCTCATGTTTCAAGGCCATAACGGAGTTCACTCCACCTTGGAACTCTGGTTTCTCTACTGTTGGAGCGGCTTGGTCGCCTACGGTTGATACCGGACCTGTGTACTCTGGTAGCTCATGTTTCAAGGCCATAACGGAGTTGACTCCACCTTGGAACTCTGGTTTCTCTACTGTTGGAGCGGCTTGGTCGCCTACGGTTGACAATGGACCTGTGTACTCTGGTAGTTCGTTTTTCAAGGCCATAACGGAGTTGACTCCACCTTGGAACTCTGGTTTCTCTACTGTTGGAGTGGCTTGATCGCCTAAGGTTGATACTGGGCCTGTATAAGCTGGTAGTTCATGTTTCAAGGCCATAACTGCATTCACACCACCTTGGAACTCAGGCTTCTCTACTGTTGGAGCAGTTTGGTCGCCTACGGTTGATACTGGGCCTGTGTAGGCTGGTAGTTCATTGACCAAGGCTTCAACTTCATTCACACCGCCTGTGAACTCAGGTACCTCAAGCACTGGTGCTGGTTCTTCACCCTTACTTGATTGAACAGGTTCTTCTGTCAATTCTTGATAGAAGCTCGCCAATTCATAAAACTCAGCCTTGCCACCTTCCCAGACCAGTTTAACATCTAGAAGAGAACCACCATTTCGGATAGCAAAGGTTTGGAGACTAGATGTAATGGCACCAAGATCTGTCCAACTTTCTTGTCCATCCTTAATTGTTCTAACTTGAACTCGTGCTTTTGCTCCTTCAGGAAGGCTTGAAACAAGGCGTAGATGGTTGGCATTGGTTGGTTCAGACAAGTGGTAAACCATTTCACCCTTATCATTTTCCGCCTTGTAGCTAGTCAAGACTTTTCCGTCTACGAGATTAGTATAGAAGTTGCCTCGGCTTTCGCCACCGTTTCCTTCTACAGTTGGATCATTGATTGGTTTGACAAATTCGCCATCATTGATCACCAATTCTGTAAATCCTACAAAACGAGCATCATAGTCAGCTGTATAGANGACACGAAGATAGTTGGCTTTGACTGGTGTCGTCAATTCACCCTCGATGTAACGATTTCCTGGCATCTTAGAATCATGTGTCCAACCATCTGTCAATGAATCATCGTGTGTACTATTGGCTACACCATCTCCCACTGTCACAACATCTGTCCAAGTTTTACCGTCTTGGCTGACTTGGATTTTACCATCACGAAGATAGTTTTGAGTTCCGTCTTGGATGTAGGCTCTGATCTTCTTGATAGTGCGTTC